>CAYVWO010000343.1:611-2944 GCA_964455495.1 uncultured Tessaracoccus sp. | reverse complement strand
TGAGCTGCTTCTTGTCCCCGCTGCGGTCGGTCCAGACGCCGAACTCCTCGTCATAGGAGTAGAGGTCCGGGGCCTCGACAAGCTTGAACGTCGAGCCCATGATGTCGTCGAAGCTTAACGCCAACGGATCCGACGGCGCCTCGACATCCTCCTCGTTCAGCACCTGCTCGACCATGGCGTCGAGCTCGGCGGGGTCGCGGAGCCCCATAGCGTAGAGCGCCAGGTCGCTCACGCCGCCGCTGGGGGTGAGGACCAGGACGGTCTCGTCGTAGGCGGTCGGCCAGCGACCCGCCATGACGTCGAAGTGGGACTCGATCAGCGAGAGGTCGGAGACGAGCTCGCGGAACACGCCGCTGCTCATCGACGCCGACATCATGCTCGACGCCGAGGCCGACGAGCCGAAGCCCATCGCGTTGAACACGGCGTCGGGGTTGATCTGCCGCACCTTCTCCGAGGTGTCGGCGGCGAAGATCTGCGGGGTGACGTCGTAGGAGTACTCGATCGCGTTGACGTGCTCGTCGATCCCGCTGTCGCCGCTCTCGAAGAATGTCTTGAGCGACTCCAGGTCGTTGGTGCCGACGCTGGAGAACATCTTCCCCATCACCTGCACCTCGTGCACGTCCGAGGTTCCGTCGCCGCCCTTGCCGCTCGCCTCGTCGACGAGCCCGGCCGACGCCGCGAGCATGGCGGTCATGTCCATGCCCTGGCGCTGGATGGTCAGGGGGTAGAGCGAGAGGGTGTCCTCCTCCACGCCCTTGATGTACGCGTTGACCCCGTTGGCGAGCGCGAGAATGGCCGCGATCCCGATGATGCCGATGCTGCCCGCGAACGCGGTCATCAGCGTTCGCCCCTTCTTCGTCATCAGGTTGTTGAAGGAGAGCGCGATAGCGGTGAGGAACGACATGCTGGTCCGGCGCGCCCGGTCCGGCTCCTCCTCCTCTTCCGCCTCGGGGTCGAAAGGATCGCTGTCGGCGACGACGACGCCGTCGCTCAGGTGCACCGTCCGGGTGGCGTACTCATCCGCCAAGTCAGGATTGTGGGTGACCATCACGACGAGGCGGTCCTTGGCGATGCTGGTGAGCAGCCCCATGATCTGCACGCTGGTGGTGGAGTCGAGCGCGCCCGTGGGCTCGTCGGCCAGCAGGATCTCGGGGTCGTTGATCAGCGCGCGGGCGATGGCGACCCGCTGCTTCTGGCCGCCGGAGAGCTGGTTGGGCCGCTTGTGAGCGTGCTCCTTCAGCCCCACCTCGTCGAGCGCGGCGAGCGCGCGGCGCCTGCTCTACGTTGGCCAGCACGGACTGGTGCGGGATCAGGTTGTAGCTCTGGAAGACGAACCCGATGCGGTTGTTGCGGTAGGTGTCCCAGTCGCGGTCCTTGTAGTGCGACGTCGGCACGCCGTCGATGATGAGGTTGCCGGAGTCGTAGTGGTCGAGCCCGCCGACGATGTTGAGGAGCGTGGTCTTGCCGGACCCCGAGGCCCCGAGGATGGCGACGAACTCGTTGTCGCGAAACGCGATCGAGACGTCCTTCAGCGCCACCTGGGTGAAGTCGCCGGTCTTGTAGGCCTTGCGCACCTCGACGAGCTGAAGCATGGGCACCTTCCTGGCTGGGGCACAGCCATACTACGGGCCGTCCGAAACCACAGTTCTTGGGCCAGGTCCATGAACCGAGTGCCCGGCCTTTCGACGCGCGCCGCGCCGCTTCGCGTCGGGTGCTCGGCTCAAGGGGCATGAAGGCGTGGCACTCTTGGAGGCATGGAGTTCGTCACGCGCCTCATCGCAACCGCCCTCGCAACCGCCGCGGCCGTATGGCTCGTCCCCGGCATCAACCTCACCGCGTCCGACACCCAGGGCAAGGTCCTGACGCTGCTCGGCGTCGCGCTCGTGTTCGGCGTCGTAAACGGCGTGATCGCGCCGATCGTCAAGGTCCTCGGCGCGTGCCTGATCGTGCTGACGCTCGGGGTCTTCCTGCTCGTCATCAACGCGTTGATGCTGCAGCTGACGTCCTGGTTCGCGGGAGTCGTCGGCCTCGGCTTCCACATCGACGGCTTCTGGCCGGCCTTCTGGGGCGCCCTGATCATCTCGGTCGTCGGCGCGCTGCTCGGAGGCCTCCTTGGCGGCTACCGCCCGCAGCTGCAGGAATCCTGAACTTGGTCGTGCCTTTCGATGCAGCCACGGCGCTTCGCGCGTGTGGCTGGCTCAAGGAGCGAAAGGAGGCCGCCCCGCGATGCGGGACGGCCTCCTTCTCGTATCGGGTAGACCCGAGATCAGTCGATCACTTGGCGCGCTCGACGACCTCGCGCAGGACCGCGCGGTGGCCGCGGTGGACACCGT
>CAYVWO010000343.1:0-601 GCA_964455495.1 uncultured Tessaracoccus sp. | reverse complement strand
ACGAACGGGCTCATCGGCGTGACGCCCGCGAAGGCGCGCTCGACGACCTCGATCAGGCGCCAGCGCTTCGTGGCGGACAGCGGGCGGGTCTCCATGACCCGCACGCGGTCGCCGATGCCGGCGTCGTTGGCCTCGTCGTGGGCCTTGAGGCGCGACGACTTGGTCATGACCTTGCCGTACAGCGGGTGCTTGACCCGGTCTTCGACGAGGACGACGATCGTCTTGTCCATCTTGTCGGACACGACAACGCCCTGCAGGACCTTGCGGCGGCCGCGCTCCTGGGTGGTGGTGTTCTCAGCGCTCATATTCACTTCTCCTCAACAACCGGCTCGTCGACGATGCCGAGGTTGCGCTCCTGCAGCACGGTGTAGATGCGGGCGATGTCCTTGCGGACGGAGCGAAGACGGGCGCTCGACTCCAGCTGGCCGGTGGCAGCCTGGAACCGGAGCCCGAACAGCTCCTCCTTGAGCACAACGACCTTGGCGTTGAGCTGGTCACGCGACAGACCACGGAGGTCGTGTGCGGCGAGAGTCTTGCTCATCAGATGTCACCTGCTTCGCGCTTGATGAAGCGTGCCTTGAAGGGCAGCTTGTGGATTGCC
>CAYVWO010000342.1:0-2946 GCA_964455495.1 uncultured Tessaracoccus sp. | reverse complement strand
CCGCCGGCCTTGAGCGAGATGAGGAACACCGGGTCGTCGCCCTCGCGGAACTGCGAGATCCTGGCCGGCCGGTCCCGCGTCCTGCCGTCGAGATAGACGTAGCTGATGCCGGCCTCGTCGAGGGCCTCGCGCACGAGCTTGAGATAGCCGGTGAAGCTGCTGAACACGAGCGCGCGGTGCCCCTCCGCGGCCAGCTCGGTCACCTGCTCCACCAGCGAGGTGACCTTCGCCGACGGCGCCGCGGGAGCGTGCGCGGCCTCCACCAGAACAGGGTCCAGCGCCAGCTGGCGCAGCATGGTGAGCGCGCGGAAGATCGCCACCCGGTTGCGATCCATGTCGTCCAGCATCCCCAGGACGCGTTGCCGCTCGCGCTGGAGGTAGCGGTCGTAGACCTTGCGGTGCGCCGGGGTGAGCTCCACGCGCTGGACCTGCTCGATCTTCTCCGGCAGTTCCTGGACCACCTCACGCTTGGTGCGGCGCAACACGAATGGACGGATCCGGCGCCGGAGCACCTCGAGGGCCTCGCTGCTCCGCTCCACCTCGATGGGCTTGCGGAACCGCTCGGTGAAGTGGTCCGGGCGCGGAAACAGGCCGGGCGCGCTCAGCGAGAGCATGGACCACAGGTCCATCAGCGAGTTCTCCAGCGGTGTGCCGGTGATGGCCAGCGTGAACGGCGCGCCCAGCCGGCGGGCCGCCTGATAGGTGCGGGAGCGGTGATTCTTGACGAACTGCGCCTCGTCGAGGATCAGCCCGCTCCACGGCAGCGCCCGGTACTCCGCGTCCTCGAGCCGCAGCAGCGTGTACGAGGTCACCACGACGTGCGCCCCCGCCACAGCCGCCGCGACATCGTCGCCCCGCCGCTTCCCCGTCGCCGTGATCGCCGCGACCCTCAACTCCGGCGCGAACTTCGCAGCCTCGTCCACCCAGGTGCCCACCACGCTGGCGGGGGCGACGACGAGCACGGGCCTGCCGTCGAGCTCGCCGGCCTCGCGGGCGCGCTCCAGCAGCGCGAGCGTCTGCAGGGTCTTGCCGAGCCCCATGTCGTCGGCCAGCACGCCGCCCAGCCCCGCGTCCCACAGGGCGGTGAGCCACTGGAAGCCGTGGAGCTGGTAGGGGCGCAGCTCCGCGCGGAGCCCGGGTGGGGGCGTGGCGTACCGGCGGTCGCCGTCGGGGAGCAGCTGCTGCACCGCGGCCAGCCACCGCCGGCTCTGGCGCGCGATCACGCCCAGCTCGACCAGTTCCTCCCACAGCGCCGCCTGGTAGGGGCCGATGCGCAGCGGCCCGTCGGGGTCGCCGTCGGTGAGCTCGCGGGCCTCCTCGATGAGGCGGCGCAGGTCCTGCAGCTCCGGGATGTCGAGCCGGAACCAGGTGCCGGAGTCCAGCAGGAGCGCCTCGTCGCCCGCGGCCAGGGCGAGGAACAACTGCTGGAACGGCACCTCCTGCCCGTCGACCGTGACCGTGATGTGCAGATTGAACCAGTCCCGGTCCTCGGAGTCCTCGGCGGTCAGCTGCACGACGGGCGCCTCGGCCGCCTCCTCGTAGGTGAGGGCCTCGCCGGTCTCCAGGATCTCCACGCCGGCGTCGCGGAGGTGGGGCACCACCTCCGCCAGGAAGGTCGCGGCGGCCATGCCCCGGAGCTCGAGCCGCGGCAGCAGGGCGGGCCGCGGGCCGGCCTCCAGTAGGGCCGGCCCGACGACGCCGAGCAGCGCCACCACCTCGTCCGTGAGGCGACGCTCGGTGGGCAGGTCGCGGGGCGGGCCGCCCGGGCTGAGGGCGAGGGGGACGACGGTGGGCTCGCCACCGCCCACGGGCGACGGATAGGCCAAGCCCCAGTCCAGCTGCGTCGCGTGGCCCGGGAGGTGCGTGAGGGTCAGCTGCAGGACGGGCGGGAGGATCTCCGGGGCCTCGACGCTGCCGTCGGTGGCGGTCACCGTCCCGGAGCGGGCGAGCGCGGGGTAGTACAGCGTGAGGAAGCGGCTCACGTCCTCGGCCGGGATGTCGACGGCGCCGCCGTCGAGCAGGAGGCGGTCCAGCCCGTCGGCGGGCGGTGCGCTCAGCGGCCAGAGGGTGAGGGCGCCGACGTCGAGATGCCCCACCCCGTGCGCCGGCGAGCCGAACAACAGGAACCGCCCCGGCGCGCCGGGGCCCACGACCGAGACGCGCGGGCATGCGGTGATCCCGCCGTCGGGGGAGCGGGTGAGGTCGAGCGAGATGGTGGCCGCGTCGTCGCCGAGACGCACCGAGCGCAGCCCGTCGCCGGCGAGGAGGGTCACTCCGGCGGTGGCGGCGCGCCGCAGGAGCGGCCACGCCAGCGGGCCGAGGCCGCCCAGGTCCACCGTCGACGGCACGCCGTAGGAGTAGCCGGCGTCGGGGCTCAGCTGGTGCAGCTGCGCGAGCGCGTGGCGCTGGGCCGGGTTGAGATCGGCGGACCGCCACGCCTGCGTGACGTCGCCCCACGAGGCGCCCGTCTTGACCCACGGCTTCTGCACCCCCTCGCGCATGGGCTGCAGCACGATGCGGGACACGCCGGCGCCGTAGTGGAGGGTGGGCACGGAAAACTCCAGCGCCAGCGCCTTCCCCTCGCCCGGGGCGGCGGTGCCGACGCTGACGAGCGGGGCGAGCTGCCGCTCCCACGTGTGGGGGCGGTGGCCTCCGCGCCGCGCAGGCGGCCGCGGGCGGTGAGCATCGCCGCGACCACGTGCTTGCAGGACCGCCCCATCGGGCAGGAGCACCAGTCCGGAGGCGTCGGGAGCGACCGATCCGGCGTGGGCCGCCTTGGGCACCTGCACCTCGATGGCCTCGGGGCGCGTGAGGGTGCTGGAGATCATCACCAGGATCAACAGCACCAGGAAGATGTCGACCAGAGGCGTGATGTTGATCCCGTGGATCGCGCCCTTGCGCCCCACCGCGGCGGCCATCAGGGGACCTCGTCGACGGCGGCCACCG
>CAYVWO010000341.1:0-2948 GCA_964455495.1 uncultured Tessaracoccus sp. | reverse complement strand
CCTTGATCACCGTCGACTTGCCTGCGCCGTTCTCCCCCATGACGGTGTGCACCTCCCCGGCGTACAGCTGCACGTCGACGCCGTCGAGCGCGGTCACTCCGGGGAACGCAACAGTGACCCCGCGGAGTTCCATGAGCGGGCCGGTCACAGCTGCCCCCTCCGCGGCGGGGCGGTGGAGGATCTCAACTTGAGCTCCACCGGCAGCTTGCTGTGCTGCGGCACCTCGCGGCCCTCGACGGCGGCGATCAGCACGGCGACCACCTTCGCCCCGAGGTCTTGGAAGTCCTGCCGCACCGTCGTCAGCGGCGGGAGGAAGTGCGAGGAGAGCGGCAGGTCGTCGAAGCCGACGATGCTGAGCTCCTCGGGAACGCCCACCCCGCGCTCGGTGAAACCGTGGATCAGGCCAAGCGCCATCTCGTCGTTGGCGGCGAAGACGGCGGTGTACTCGGGCTTGCGCTTCAGCGAGACGGCGTAGTCGTAGGCGAAGTCTGCGGTCCAGTCCCCGACGACCACCGGCTGCTCGCGCAGCTGCCACTCGCGGCTGCGGGCGTAGAACGCGCGCTCGCGGTCGCGGGCGTCGAACCAGTCGAGCGGGCCGGAGACGTGCAGGACGCTGCGGTGGCCGAGCTCTGCCAGGTGGTCGACGAGCAGCGCGGTGCCCTGCCGCTGGTCGACCGCCGCGGTGTAAAAGGTGGGGTCTCCCCCGCCCTTGACGGCGAGGACGGGCAGGCCGACGTTCAACTGGCGCAGCTCCGACAACGACGCCGATCGGGGCGCGATGACGCACAGGGCGTCGATGCCCTGGTCCTTCAGCTGGTCGACGGCCGCCTGGGTGGTCCCCTCCTCGTCGGAGCGCAGGCTGACGGAGGTGACCGAGTAGCCCTGACCGCCGGCGGCGAGCTCGATGCCGCGCAGCGCGGTGCTCGGCCCCCAGGTGTCGGAGGCCTCCACGAGCACGCCGATGCGCCGGTTGCGTTGGTTCGCCAGCGCCCGGGCGGCGCTGTTGGGGCGAAACCCCGTCTCCTCGATCGCGTCGAGGACGCGCTGCCGGGTCTCCGGCTTGATGTTGGGGTGGTTGTTGAGCACCCGCGACACCGTCATGTGCGAGACGCCCGCGACGGCCGCGACATGACGGATGTTCGGCCGCTCCGGCGTCGGCGTGACAGTCACTCGGCCCCTCCTCCCTGGGAAGAGGATAGCCAGCGGTCGGCTACTGGCGCCGATCACCGCTCGACCGGGTCACATCTTGGTTCCGTGTGTGTTTCACCGCGGCATATCGGGGAACCGGGCGAAGGCCTGCCCCTAGTATCCCCAGAGTGGCCGCCTCTGGTCACCATCATGGAGGAACTCACCATCATGCAAGTACAGTCCAGGATCGCCCGGGCGGCCCGAGCCGGAACGTTGCTGACGTTATTGGCCTCGTTGATCGCCGTGCTGCTCGGCCTCACGGCCGTGACGGCGCACGCCGACGACGTCGACGGCAAGACCTTCGTGATCGCCACCGACACCACCTTCGCGCCGTTCGAGTTCAGGGACGCCTCGGGCGACCTGGTCGGCGTCGACATGGACCTCATTCGCGAGATCGCGGACAGGCAGGGGTTCACCGTCGACATCAAGGCCCTGGGCTTCGACGCCGCGCTCCAGGCCGTCACCTCGAGACAGGCCGACGGCGTCATCGCCGGCATGTCGATCACGGACGAACGCAGAGAGGTCTTCGACTTCTCCGATCCGTACTTCGACTCCGGCGTGCAGATGGCCGTCCGCGCCGACGACGACACCGTCGCCGGCTACGAGGACCTCGATGGCCTGACCGTGGTCGCCAAGACCGGCTCCGAGGGCCTCCGGTTCGCGCAGTCCATCGCCGAGCAGTACGGCTTCACCGTCAAGGCCCTCGACAAGGCCGACACCATGTACGCCGAGGTCACCACCGGCAACGCCGCGGCCGTCTTCGACGACTTCCCCGTCCTCGCCTACGGCATCAACCAGGGCAACGGCCTCAAGATCGTCACGCCCAAGGAGCAGGGCTCCAGCTACGGGTTCGCCGTCCTCAAGGGCCACAACCCCGAGCTCCTGGCCGCCTTCAACGCGGGGCTCTCGGGGATGAAGACCGACGGCACCTACCAGCAGATTCTCGACACCTACCTGGCGGCGCCCGAGAACGCCGCGGGACCGCTGTCGTTCTGGGAGCTGCTCGTCGAGAGCATGCCCGCGCTGCTGAAGGGCCTCGCCATGACGCTGGCCGCCACGGCCCTCTCGCTGGCGTTCGCGTCCGCGCTGGGCGTCGTGTTCGGCTTCCTCAGGGTCAGCGGAAAGAAGGTCCTCGAGGTGATCGCCAGCACCTACGTGGCGATCTTCCGCGGCACGCCGCTGCTCGTCCAGGCGTTCTTCTTCTACTTCGGCCTGCCCGCCGCGCTCGGCACGCAGATCGACGTGTTCACCGCGGGCGTGCTGACGCTCTCGCTGAACGCGGGCGCTTACATGACCGAGATCGTGCGCGGCGGCATCCAGTCGGTGGACACCGGCCAGATGGAGGCCTCGCGCTCGCTCGGCCTGAACTGGATGCAGTCGATGCGCAAGATCGTCGTGCCGCAGGCCGTGAAGATCATGACGCCGTCGTTCATCAACCAGTTCGTCATCACGCTGAAGGACACCTCGCTGCTCGCGGTCCTCGGCTTCGCCGAGCTGACCTATCAGGGCCAGCAGATCATCGCCCGCAACTTCAGGAGCTTCGACATGTGGCTCATCGTCGGGGCCATGTACTTCATCGTCATCTTCGCCCTGACGAACCTGTCCAACGCGATCGACAAGAGGATCAACAAGTGAGCGAGACAACGACCGACCCGATCATCGTGGTCGAGGACCTGCACAAGTCCTTCGGATCGAACGAGGTGCTCAAGGGCATCTCCACCACCGTCAACCGAGGCGAGGTGGTCGCCGTCATCGGCCCC
>CAYVWO010000340.1:0-2968 GCA_964455495.1 uncultured Tessaracoccus sp. | reverse complement strand
CGTCCTGTTGGGAACCCTCGGGTTCGGGCTCGCCGCGTTGTTCTACGACGCGCGCATCGGGCTGGTGATCGGCCTCACCCTGCTCGCGGTGTGCACGGTCGCCGCGACGATCGGCGGGGTCATGCCGCTCCTCGCCCGGGCCATCCGCGTCGACCCTGCCGTGTTCTCGAACCCGTTCATCACGACCTTCGTGGACGCCACGGGCCTCGTCATCTACTTCCTGATCGCCCGCGCCGTCCTCCACCTCTGAGATGGCGTGCGAGCTTTCCTAGATCTTGACGCCCATGCCCGTGAAGGCCGTGCGGAAGACGGCGAGGCCGTCGAGGCCGGGCAGCCGCGCCAGGGACTGGTCGAGCTTGTCAAGCGCCGCCGCCTGCCCGGTGAAGAGGTAGCCCATCACGTCGCGGACCTCCTCCTTATCCATCACGCCGGAGCCGACCGGGCGCCAGGCCTTCTCCATCAGCGTGCGCACCAGCCTCGGTGCGGACAGGGAGCGGTCGAGCGCTTGGCGGGCCTGCGTCGAGTAGAACGCGACGTGCCGGGTCTCCTGCTGCGCGATCCGCTTCAGCAGCGGGGAGAGTGCGGGGTGGTTCATCATCTGCGCGAGCCGACGGTAGGCGGCGACGGCGGACAGCTCGTTGGCGGCGCCCCACGTCATGTGGACCGCGACGAAGTCGTCGCCGACGAGGTTCGACAGCGCCGACTGCTTCGTGGGTCCGAGGGCCTCGCGCCAGCCGAGCTTGATCCGCTTGGCCTTGAGCTCGTCGTAGTCGACGACGATGTCGTGGCGTTTCAGCACCGCGGCGAGCGCCTCGCCGTGCCAGAACTCCTCGCGGTTCCACGTCGTCATGAACCCGCGGGCCTCGTCCTTGCGGTGGGAGCGCGTGACGAGCAGGTCCCTCAGGTAGCAGGAGGTGTGATACTCGACGTCGCACATGTAGCGCAGCACGCGCAGTGTCGGGGCGTCGAGCGGCTGAGCGTCGAAGGCGTCGAAGTCCAAGTCCTCCCAGTGGACGCGCTCGGACGTGGCGGCGAAGTTCTCGAGATCAAAGGCCATGGCGCTTCCTCCTGGCGAACAGTCCTCGGGTGGGGGCGGGTGCCGGCCCGCCGTCGCGGTCGGTGCCGGGGACGAGCCCTACGCCGTCGAGCAGGTCGAGGGTGGGGCGCTGAGCGTCGTCGAGCCGGGCGCGTGCGTCGTCGGTGAGGAAGATGTTGCCCATCGCCCTGGGCTCGTCGGGGTCCGGGACGCCGGCGACGCGCAGCGGCTCCCAGCCGATCAGCGCCAGCCGCGCCGAGATCCTCTCCCCGCGGGAGCGGGCGATCCGTGCGGAGGCCTCGCGGTGGTAGAAGTCGACGAAGGCGTCGCGGCGGGAGACGATCTCCAGGGCGACGCGGTGAGCCTCGCCGTCGAGCCGGGGGAGCACCTCCACGTACGCCGCCCGGAGGCTCGCTTCCTGAAGAGCCATCCGGATCATGTGGCCAGCGGTGAAGGGCTCTCCGACGGCGGCCGCGATCGGCGGGACGGTCAGCGGCATGAGCCGGTCAACCCAGGCCTCGCGCAGCCGGGCGGCGAGCCTGCCGCGGTGGCGCGGCTCCGGCCGCACCCCCAGGGCGTCGAGCACGTCCTTGAGCGCCCAGGCGAGCCACATCCGCTCGTAGGCCCAGGTGGCGATGAAGGCGGTGACGCGGGCCTCGTTGCCCGTCCAGCAGGACAGCATCGAGCGGGTCTCGGACAGCCCGGCGCTGTCGAGCCTCCAGAGGAAGGCGAGGTCGGCGGCGGTGATGTCGTCGAGCGGGCCGACGGCGGCGGCGTCGACGACGATGCGGCCGCGGGCGCCGCGGACGTACGCGTCCACGTCGAAGTCGGTGAAGAGGACATCGCCTCGAGAAGCGTCCGAGAAGACGCGCTTCGGGACCATCTGCTCCTGCCTGTTCGCCGGTTCCTGCTGCTGACTACCGAGAGTAGCCGGAACCGCGAAGCCCGCCGACCGTCCATAGACTCGTCTCATGCAGGGACCAGCCGCGTCGAGCGTCGCCACGCGCCTCATCGAGTGGTACGCCGGCTCCGCGCGCGACCTGCCGTGGCGGCGTCCGGGGTTCGGCGCGTGGGGCGTGCTGGTCAGCGAGTTCATGCTGCAGCAGACGCCCGTGACCCGCGTGGTCCCGATGCTGGAGGCGTGGCTCGAGCGCTGGCCGACCCCCGCGGCGCTGGCCGCGGCGACGCCGGCCGAGGCCGTGCACCAGTGGGCCAACCTCGGCTACCCGCGCCGCGCGCTGTGGCTGCGCGATGCCGCCGCCCAGGTCGTGGACCGGCACGACGGCGTCGTCCCGCGCGAGGTCGACGACCTCCTGGCGCTCAAGGGCGTCGGCGACTACACGGCCCGCGCCGTCGCGGTCTTCGCGTACGGGGAGCGGCACCCCGTCGTCGACACGAACACGCGCCGGGTCCTCGCGCGGGCGATCGAGGGGAGATCGCAGCCGGGGCCTCCCTCGCGGCGCGACCTCGCCGCGATGGAGGGGCTCCTGCCTGCCGACGTGGCCTCGTCGGCCGTCGTCAACGCCGCGACGATGGAACTCGGCGCCACCGTCTGCCTGTCCCGGGGGCCCCGGTGCGGCGACTGCCCCGTCGTCGACCTGTGCGCGTGGCACGCCGCCGGTCGGCCCGACACCGGCGACGAGCGGCGGAAGCAGGCCGCCTACGAGGGCAGCGACCGTCAGGCCCGTGGGGCCGTGCTGCGCGCCCTGCGCCACGCTCCCGGTCACGCCCTGTCAGCCGACGCTGTGTGCCCGGAATGGCCCGACCCGGATCAGCGCGCCCGCGCGATCGCCTCGCTCTCGGCGGACGGCCTCGTCGAGGAGGCCGGCGACCTGCTGCGCCTGCCCGCCTGAGGCCGGGATCGCGGCGCGCCCCGACGGCGAGCCGATCAGGCAAGAGATGGTGATTTTCTGTCACGAGGAGGAGAGACCC
>CAYVWO010000339.1:0-2974 GCA_964455495.1 uncultured Tessaracoccus sp. | reverse complement strand
GATGACCTTGCCCGTCGACGGCATGGCCGGCCTCAACCTGGAGCTCTCGCCGGTGCACCTCGACAGCGCCCGCGATGACGTCGTTCGCGAGGGCACGGCCTGGGACGCCGCCACCGGAACCCTGAATGTGCCGGCCCGCTCCGCCGTGGTCCTGGTGCAGCCGCATCCGGATACCACGGCCCCGGAGGTCGCCCCCATCGCCACGCAGAGCGTCGAGTTGGGCCAGGCGATGACGCCAGTGCAGGTGGAGGCGACGGATGAGTCGATGCCGCTGACCTACGCCGCCACCGGGCTGCCGAACGGCCTGGCCATCGACGGCGCTACCGGCCTCATCACCGGGACGCCCACGTTGGCAGGCGAGTTCCAGGTCATGGTCACCGTCACGGACGCAGAGGGCAATGCGTCGCAGGAGGGCTTTACCTGGAAGGTGGCGCTGCCGACGGACCCGGACACCACCGGGCCTGAGATCACCCGCATCGGAGGGCAACCCAACCGTCAGGATGTGCCGATCCGCCCCATCCAGATCGAGGCGTACGACCCCTCGGCGCCGCTGCACTACTCGGCCGAGGGGCTGCCCGAGGGCGTGACGATCGACGAGGCGACGGGCTTGATCACAGGCACGCCGCTGGTGTCGGGGGCCCACAAGGTGGTCGTCCACGTCGCTGACGCCTACGGCAACACGTCGTCGGTGCGGTTCACGATGCCTGTCTCGCCAGCGAAGAAGAAGAAGAGATAGCGAGATGATCTAGCGGCCGCGGGGTGTGAGGCCCCCGGTCATCAGTGGTGAGGGGCCCCGGCGGAGACGCCGGGGCCCTCCTCGTTTCTAGTTTTGGGCGGGGCGCAGCATCCGGTGCATCGCGACGCCGCCCCAGCTCGGGCTGGCGTCGAAGCTCTCGTCGAGGTCGTGGAAGCCGCATCGGGCGTAGAAGCGCTGCGCGCGCACGTCGGCGTCGTCGCCGAGAAGGTCTCGCACCTGGCTGTCGGTGAAGGCCTCAAGGAGCACCCACATGGAACGCGCACCCCTGGCCGAGCGCACCGGCGCCGCATCGATCGCCGAGTACCTGGACGCCGTCGTCCAGCAGGTGCGCGATCAGGTGGGCAACCGCGCCGTGCTGTGCGCCCTGTCCGGTGGGGTCGACTCAAGCGTGTGCGCCGCCATCGTCCACAAGGCCGTCGGGGATCAACTGACCTGCATCTTCGTCGACCACGGCCTCATGCGCGCGGACGAGCCGGAACTGGTGGAGGAGCTGTTCGGGCGGAACTTCGGCATGCGGTTGATCAGCGTCGACGCACGCGACCGGTTCCTCGGACAGCTCGCCGGCGTCGACGATCCCGAGGTGAAGCGCAAGATCATCGGCGAGGAGTTCATCCGCGTCTTCGAAGAGGAGGCCGGCAGGCTGGGTGAGGTGGACTTCCTCGTGCAGGGCACCATCTACCCCGACATCATCGAGTCCGACTCCGCCAAGGCGTTGTCAAGAGCCATCACAACGTGGGAGGCCTGCCCGAGGACATCGCGTTCGACCTGGTCGAGCCGGTGAAGTTCCTGTACAAGGACGAGGTCCGCGAGCTCGGGGAGGCGATCGGCCTGCCCCGCGAGCTCGTGTGGCGCCAACCGTTCCCGGGACCGGGGCTCGGTGTCCGGGTGGTCGGCGCGATCACGCCGGAGAAGGTCCGCATGGTGCGGGAGTCGGACCAGATCTTCCGCGACGGGATCGCCGCCGCGGGGCTGGACCAGAGCATCTGGCAGTACTTCACGGTGTGCCCCGGGTGCCGGTCGGTGGGCGTCACCGACGGCGTGCGCACCTACGGAGAGGCGATAGTGCTGCGCGCGGTTCAGAGCCACGACGCGATGAGCGCCGACGTGGCCGAGCTCTCACCCGAGCTGCTGCGACGGGTCACGCTGCGCATCTGCGCTGGACCCCCCGGGAGTCGTTCGTGGAGGACGTCCATGCGCTGATGGGGGAGGAGCACTGGGTGACCGAATGGCAGTACAGCAGCGTCCGCGCCGTCCTCGCCTCCCAGGCCGATCTGATGGTGTGGCTGGATCTGCCCGTCGCCACGGTGATGCGTCAGGTCACAATGAGGACGCTGCGCCGTCGGTTGCGACGCGAAGTGCTGTGGAACGGGAATCGTGAACCGGCGCTGTGGACCCTGGCGACCAAGCCCGACCACATCATCCGCTGGGCGTGGAAGACCCGACGCCGGACGGCCGAACGCATCGTCGCGCTGACGAACGAGCGCCCCGACCTGCCCGTTGTCCGGCTGACCTCGCACCGTGAGGCGCGCGCGTGGGTCGCCGAGCCGCTCGCGGCGTCGTCGCCCGGAGGCATGGCCTACCAGCGTGAGGGCGCGTAGTCCTTCAGGAAGACGCCGAACAGGTCGTCGCCGGCCTGCCCGCGAACGATCGGGTCGTAGACCCGAGCGGCTCCGTCGACCAGGTCCAAGGGTGCGTGAAACCCCTCCTCGGCCAGCCGAACCTTTGTGGGGTGCGGGCGTTCGTCGGTGATCCAACCGGTGTCGACGCTGGTCATCAGGATGCCGTCGGACTCGAACATCTCACGCGCGCTCGTCCGGGTCAGCATGTTGACCGCAGCCTTCGCCATGTTGGTGTGCGGATGGCCGGGGCCCTTGTAGCCGCGCTCGAAGACCCCCTCCATCGCTGACACATTGACCACGTACGCCCGGGCCGGACCCCTAGCCACGCTTCTCGCAGCCTCGGCCAGGCGCGGCCGCAGGCGGCTGATGAGGATGAACGGCGCCGTCTCGTTGCAGAGTTGCACCTCAAGCATCTCGAGCGCGTCCACCTCACCGATGCCCTGGACCCAGCTGTTGGAGTGGTGAAGGTCCGGAACGAGCCCCCCGGCGTCGATCGCTGAGCCGTCGGCCAGCCGCGCCAGCGACGACGAGCCGGGAGCCAGCGCCATGTCCGTCAGGTGCTGGGCGTGGCGGGCTG
Source organism: uncultured Tessaracoccus sp. (assembly GCA_964455495.1). Classification (GTDB taxonomy): domain Bacteria; phylum Actinomycetota; class Actinomycetes; order Propionibacteriales; family Propionibacteriaceae; genus Arachnia. The sequence goes on along the minus strand of CAYVWO010000339.1, from coordinate 21 downwards.
CGGCCTCGGCATCCGCGTGAG
>CAYVWO010000338.1:0-2984 GCA_964455495.1 uncultured Tessaracoccus sp. | reverse complement strand
CGTTGAGGAGCTCGACCTCGATCGCGTCGCAGTAGCCGGCAAGCGCCTCGTCGACGGAGTTGTCGACGATCTCGTAGACCAGGTGGTGCAGGCCGCGCTCGCCAGTGGAGCCGATGTACATGCCCGGGCGCTTGCGGACCGCCTCAAGGCCCTCGAGGACCGAGATCTGGTCGGCGTCGTAGCTGCCGGTTACCGTGTTGTCTGCCGAGTCCTGAAGCCCTTCCATCCGCTCCGTGGGGTCGAAATCTTCGCCTAGCTGCAGGTCCTCAGACACACAAATCTCCTGTTCACAAAACGGACGCCGGGTACCCCGGCGTCGGTGACCGGCCCATTGTACCCGGTCGGCGGCCCATCTGACGACGTCGTCGACCGCCGGATTGTCCGGTAAAACGCCCAGATTGCCCGCCAGGCCGTGCTGGCAGGGCGCGGGCCAAACCCCCCTACCCCTCCGGGCCCCCCAGGGCGCCAGAACGCCGATCCTCCCGTCGCTACAGTGGAGACATGGTTCATCCGACGACGGAGGTGGCGGCATGACCGGCGATCGGCCCCGGTTCGGGCCCCTGCATAACACGCCGAGGTGGTACCTGGTCCTGGCCGTCGCGTGGTCGGCCGTCGTGCTTTCGCTGCCGTGGATGGTCGTCGCGACGATGGGTGAGCGGCTCCCGGATCCCGTCGCGTCGCACTGGGGCGCCGACGGCGTCCCGGACGGGTTCACGCCGCTGGCGACCGCGTGGGTGTGGCCGGCGGTGATCGGCCTCCTCCTCGTCGCCCTCCTTCTCGGGCTCGGGATGGCCATGCGCCAGCTCCGCTCGATGGTCTCGTTCTCCCTGGGCCTCGCGACGTTCCTCGGCGTCCTGGGCGCGGGGACTCTCGTCGCCCAGGTCGACGGCGCGGCGGCGGAGGCGTCCGTCGACGGCGCGCTCGCGTGGTCGATGGTCGCGGGTGTCGCCGTCGGCGTGTCGGCCGCGTTGCTCGTGCGGCGGCTGTCCCCGGTGGTCGGCGCGGTGCGGCCGGCATCGGCCGGGGGCGCACACGGCTCGTCGGGCACCCCGGCCCACGCGCGCCCCGTCCCGTCGTGGACGGGGGAGACGCGAACGAGCCGGGGCGCGGTGATCGGGGGATGGGCAGCCGTGGTCCCGCTCGCCGTCTCGGTGGTCGTCTTCGTCGTGGACCGCCAGTGGGTGATGGCGGGCGCCATGATGGCGCTCGGCGCCGTCATCGGGCTGCTGATGCTCGCGTTCCTGCGCGCGACGGTGCTGGTCGACGCCGACGGGGTGCGGGTGCGCTCACTGGGTCGGTCCTGGGTTGCCATCCCGCTGGCGGAGATCGAGCGCGCCGACCCCGTCGTCGTCCACTGGGGCGAGTTCGGCGGGATCGGCCTGCGGGCGCAGATCGGCAGCGAGGGCGCGACGGGGCTGATCACGTCGTCGGGCGACGCCGTCCGCATCGACCGTTTCGGTCAGGGCCCGTTCTACGTCACCCTCGACCCCGCCGACCAGGTCGCCGCGCTGATCAACACCTTGGCCGCCCGCACGACGCCTCGCTGAGAGCCCGGCAACACCCCTATCGTGTGACGTGTCATCCCGTGGCCGATTCCGGCCGGGACTGCTCTTCGGTGGTAGTTGTTTGTTGGTCTATCAACAGACATCTACCACCCAAGAGGTTGGGATCGGCCGACGGGAGAACACATGGAGTGGGTGTTGCTCGGCTGCGCGGCGCTGATCGTCGGCGTGGCCAAGACGAGCTTCGGCGGGCTCGGGTCGGTCGCCGTGGCGCTGCTGGCGCTCGCGATGCCGACCAAGGAGTCGACGGCGGCGGCGCTCCTGCTGCTGATCGTCGGCGACATCGTCGCGGTGTTCCGCTACCGCAAGGCGGCCGACTGGCGTCTTCTCCGCGCGCTCCTCCCCGCCGTCGTGCCCGGGCTGCTGCTCGGCGCATGGTTCCTCTCCGCCGTCGACGACCTGGTGCTCAAGCGCGTGATCGGCTGGTTCCTGCTGACGTTCGTGGTGATCCAGCTCATCTGGCAGCTGACCGCCAACCGGCGCGCGACTACCGGCGACGACAGCCCGCCGCACCGCGCGCTGTCCATCGGCGCGGGAGTCCTGGCCGGATTCACGACGATGACCGCCAACGCCGCCGGCCCGATCATGGCGCTGTACCTCCAGCTCGCGAAGGTGGAGAAGCTCCGCTTCCTCGGCACCGGCGCCTGGTACTTCTTCATCATCAACGTCTCGAAGGTCCCGCTCAGCGCCTCGCTCGGCCTCTTCACGCCCAGGGTGCTGACGACGTCGGCGCTGCTCATCCCCGTGGTGCTCGTGGGAACGGCCATCGGCATCGCGATCATCGGCAAGGTCCCCCAGCGCGCGTTCGACGTCATCACGCTGCTCACGTCGATCCTCGCCGCCGGCGCCCTCCTCGTCCTCTGACGCTCCTCGAGCCAGGCACGTCGACGCAGTCGGCGGGGCGAGCGGCGCACTAGGCTGACGTTCGGAGGCACCGACGGGTGGCGGCCGGGCGTCGTCGCCCATTCACACGAGGAGTAGCCGATGAACTGGGTTGACCACACGATCTGGTGGCACGTCTACCCGCTCGGGTTCTGCGGGGCGCCGATCCGGGGCGAGCACACCCCGGCGCCGCGGCTGCGGCGGCTGCTCAACTGGCTCGACTACGCCGTCGAGCTCGGCGCCTCCGGGCTGCTGCTCGGGCCGATCTTCGCGTCCGAGGCCCACGGCTACGACACGCTCGACTTCTTCCGCATCGATCCGCGGCTCGGCACTGACGAGGACTTCGACGACCTGGTCGCCGGGTGCCGCGAGCGCGGGCTGCATCTCCTCCTCGACGGCGTGTTCAGCCACGTCGGCGCCGGGCACCCCGTCCTGCGGCGCGCCCTCGCCGCGGGACCCGACGGCGACGGCCTCTTCGACATCGCGTGGGACGCCCCCGGCGGACCGGCGCCGCGCGTCTTCGAGGGGCACGGCGCGCTG
>CAYVWO010000337.1:0-2985 GCA_964455495.1 uncultured Tessaracoccus sp. | reverse complement strand
TCCTCGACCCCACGCCGAAGACGGTTGACTCGCTGATGCGTCTCGACCTTCCGGCCGGTGTGGACATCGAGATCAAGCTTCCGTGAGGTCCGCTGCCGTGAACAACAACCGCACTGTGAAGGGCATCCTGGGCTCCAAGCTCGGCATGACCCAGCTCTGGGACGAGAACAACAAGGTCGTCCCCGTCACCGTCATCCAGGCGGGCCCCTGCGTCGTCACGCAGGTTCGCACGCCGGAGAAGGACGGCTACAACGCCGTCCAGCTCGCCTTCGGCGCCGTCAAGCCCAAGAACGTGAACAAGCCCGAGACCGGCCACTTCGAGGCCGCCGGGGTCACCCCGCGCAAGCACCTCGTCGAGCTGCGCACCGCCGACGCCTCCGAGTTCGAGCTCGGCCAGGAGCTGACGGCAGAGGTCTTCGCCGACGGAGAGATCGTCGACGTGACGGGCACCTCCAAGGGCAAGGGCACCGCGGGTGTCATGAAGCGCCACGGCTTCCACGGCCTGCGCGCCTCGCACGGTGTGCACCGCAAGCACCGCTCGCCCGGCTCCATCGGTGGCTGCGCGACGCCTGGTCGCGTGTTCAAGGGCCTGCGCATGGCGGGCCGCATGGGCAACAACAAGGTCACCGTCCAGAACCTGAAGATTCACGCGGTCGACGCCGAGCGTGGCCTGCTGCTTGTGCGCGGCGCCATCCCCGGCAACAACGGTTCCCTCGTTGTCGTCCGCAGCGCAGCCAAGAAGGGTGTTGTCTCATGAGCAACCTCACTGTTGACGTGATCGACGCCAAGGGCAAGAAGGCCGGCAAGGCCGAGCTCCCCGCGGCGCTGTTCGACGCGCAGACCAACGTCCCGCTGATCCACCAGGTCGTCGTGGCCCAGCTCGCGGCGGCTCGCCAGGGCACCCACGACACCAAGACCCGGGCCGAGGTCCGCGGCGGTGGCATCAAGCCGTGGCGCCAGAAGGGCACCGGCCGCGCTCGTCACGGCTCGCGTCGCTCGCCCATCTGGACCGGCGGCGGCGTCGTGCACGGGCCCCACCCGCGCGACTACTCGCAGCGCACCCCCAAGAAGATGGTGGCGGCCGCCCTCCGCGGCGCCCTGTCGGACCGGGCCCGCGACGGCCAGGTGTTCGTGATCTCGGAGCTCGTCTCCGGCGAGAAGCCCTCGACGAAGGGCGCGCTCGCCGCGCTGACGCAGGTCGTCGGCGACGTGAGCAAGGTGCTCGTGGTGCTCGACCGGTTCGAGGACGTCGCCTGGCTGAGCGTTCGCAACGCCGCCGACGTGCACGCTCTCGCCGTCGATCAGCTGAACACCTACGACGTTCTCGTCAACGACAAGATCGTGTTCACGTCCGCTGCGCTGGCCGCCTTCGTGGCCGGGCGGGGCGCGTCCGCGAAGGCCGTCGCCACCGAGTCGGAGGCCGCCGAGGCCGCTAACACCGAGGAGAAGGACCAGTGACGCAAGCGCTGAAGATCCGTGATCACCGCGACATCATTCTTCGTCCCGTGGTGAGCGAGAAGAGCTACAACCTGCTCGACGACGGCAAGTACACCTTCGTGGTGGCGCCCGACGCGAACAAGACGGAGATCAAGATCGCCATCGAGGCCATCTTCGACGTCAAGGTCACGGCAGTGAACACCATCAACCGCCAGGGCAAGCGCCGCCGCACCCGTTACGGGTTCGGCAAGAAGGCCGACACCAAGCGCGCGATCATCACGCTTGCCGAGGGCCAGAGCATCGACATCTTCGGCGGCGCGGGCGCCTGACCCGCCTGCTTCACGATTAGGGAACTACTTACATGGGTATCCGCAAGTACAAGCCGACTACGCCGGGCCGTCGCGGCTCCAGCGTGTCCGATTTCGTCGAGCTGACGCGCTCCACGCCGGAGAAGTCGCTGCTCGCCCCGAAGACGAAGACCGGTGGTCGCAACAACACCGGCCGCATCACCACGCGCCACATCGGCGGCGGCCACAAGCAGGCCTACCGCATCATCGATTTCAAGCGCTACGACAAGGACGGCGTCCCGGCCAAGGTCGCTCACATCGAGTACGACCCCAACCGCACCGCGCGCATCGCGCTGCTGCACTACTTCGACGGCGAGAAGCGTTACATCCTCGCGCCGAACAAGCTGGCGCAGGGCGACATCGTTGAGTCGGGCCCGTCCGCGGACATCAAGCCCGGCAACAACCTGCCGCTGAAGAACATCCCCACCGGTACCGTGATCCACGCGATCGAGCTGCGTCCCGGCGGCGGAGCGAAGATGGCTCGTTCGGCCGGCGCCTCGGTGCGTCTGGTCGCCAAGGACGGTCCCTACGCTCAGCTGCGTCTGCCCTCGGGCGAGATCCGCAACGTCGATGCGCGCTGCCGCGCGACCATCGGCGAGGTCGGCAACGCCGAGCAGTCGAACATCAACTGGGGCAAGGCTGGCCGCATGCGCTGGAAGGGCGTCCGCCCGACCGTCCGCGGTGTTGCGATGAACCCGGTCGACCACCCGCACGGTGGTGGTGAGGGTAAGACGTCCGGTGGACGTCACCCCGTTTCTCCTTGGGGCCAGGCTGAGGGTCGTACCCGCCACGCCAACAAGGAAAGCGACAAGTACATCGTCCGTCGTCGCAACGCCGGCAAGAAGCGTAAGTAGGAGTAGAGGAAGATGCCTCGCAGCCTTAAGAAGGGCCCCTTCGTCGACGAGCACCTGCTTCGCAAGGTGGCCTCGCAGAACGAAGCCGGTACCAAGAACGTCATCAAGACCTGGTCGCGCCGCTCGATGATCATCCCGGCCATGCTGGGTCACACGATCGCCGTGCACGACGGACGCAAGCACATTCCTGTGTTCGTGTCCGAGACCATGGTCGGTCACAAACTGGGCGAGTTCGCGCCCACCCGCACCTTCCGCGGCCACGTGAAGGACGACAAGAAGGGGCGGCGTCGATAATGGTTGATTCCATCGCACGCGTGAAGCACATTCGCGTGACCCCGCAGAAGGCT
>CAYVWO010000336.1:0-3001 GCA_964455495.1 uncultured Tessaracoccus sp. | reverse complement strand
GGCGTCTCGGGGATTCCGCGCTGGGCGGCCTCGCGTGCGACTCGCGCCAACCCACGGATGTCCGCGGCGACGACCGCGCGGCGGAGCGCCATGGTCACGAAGGCGGGGCCGAGCGCTCGACGCTGGGCTGCGGAGAGTCCGTCCACATGGCTCCACCAGTCGCGGGAGACGGTGAGGGGCGTGGTGAGATCGGTTACGAGATCGCATTCGGTGGGGAGCAGCGACGGCGCGGGCGTCGGCGGTGCTCCGGTCATGACGGCGGCGACGAGCATGCCGTGGACCAGGGTGGTGTGGTAACTGGTCTGCAGGACGTAGGCGTCGCGCTCGGCGGCGGGAAGCCTGTTGTGGATCGACGGGTCGAAGCCCGGCCCGGGCAGGAAGCCCTGCACGGCGACGTCGGCGAGGAAGCGCCACGCCTCCGCGGCCAACGGGGACCACGGAATGCGGAGCATCGGCCAGGTCCAGAGGATCTCGGCGGCGACGTCGTGGTTCCCGGCGTCGACGGCGACGGCGAGGATCGCGTCCGCGGCGGCCTCGATCTGCTCTGGTGCGCGGGGGAGCGGGACGCTCCGTCTGCCGTGGTCGGTCGCGTACAGGACGGCGTGGGTGAAGGCGTAGGCGTCGTCGGTGGTGCCGCTGAGGTGGTCGAACTCCCAGGCGAGGCTGGTGGCGCGCAGGGTGTTGGCGCACACCGTCGAGTTGACGCGGCCGGACCAGAGGCCGTGCAACCACTCCGTCTCGAGGCGACGGTGGGCGGGGCGTTCCGGGCCGAGCGGGCGGTCGTCGTCGAGGACGGAGGCCAGGAAGGGCTCGAGGCGCGGGTCGCCGAGGCCGAGGTCGCGGAGGTGGAGGGGGACGAGCGCGAGGTCGAGCGCGATCCCGGGATGCAGGCAGAGCCGGATGGCGAATGCGACGGGGTCGGCGGTGTCGAGGTCGGTGGCTAGCTGGTTGAGCCCCGTCGCGAGGCCGGGGACGTCGTCGCGGAGGTCCCAGAGGGAGCGGAGCAGCATCGCGGACTCGTTGCGCACCTTGTCAGCGATGAGTGCGGGCGCCGCGTCGGTGCCGGGTGGGTTCTGCGAAGCGGCGAGCGTGCGCCGCGCGACGTCCACGGCCGCGAGGAGCAGGCGAGCGAGATCCTCGTCGCCTGCCCCCGGGACGGCACGGGTCTGAAGCGGTGCGGACTTCAGCATGTTGGGCTGTGGGTTCAGCGCTGGATGGTGCGGACGTCGTTGAGGTGGAAGATCTCCGGGCCGGGCCAGCCGCAGTTCCACATGACGTTCTTGGTGACGATGCTGACGAGCGAGTCGCCTTCGCGCGCGGCCTGCGCGCCGTACTTGCCGAACAGGTTGCCGATGACCTCGAAGTCGATGGCGCGCGAATCGATGAGGTCGCGCACGACCTGGTCCTGCAGCGGGGTCCGCTTCTGTAGAGACATGATGCTCCTTTCGTCTTGTACGCCTGTCTGGCCGTACACAGAACAAGAGACGAGGGAGACACTGGTGATACAGAGCGTGGCGGGTCCCGGTTGGTATGCCGCGCGCTGTGTACAGATCAGCCTGGTTCGTCTTGGATGTCCTTCCAAGCCTTGTACTGCTCTCGGCAGCAGTTCCCGCACGGGCGGAACCCAGCTGCGATCGCCGTGACCTCGTCGGCGAAGAACACCCTGGACTTCGCGTAGCTCGCGGCCTGCTCCGGGTTCCGGAGCCTGCTGAGTGCGGATGGGCAGTCGAGTCGTCCATAAAGCTTGTTCTTGCCGTAGGTGACCCCGCCGAGCGTTCCCGGGGTCGTCGATGTGTAGGGAGCGCCGTCGGGCCCGATCAACGTGTAGGTCTTGGGTGTGGTCATGGGACTCCTCAGGCGCAAGCTCGGACGTCCTCAAGCTATCGGAGACTGTCAGATCAAATGATTCCCGTCCGAGGTGAAGCTGATGTGGTGGTGTCGGCAAGCTGGGGAGGGCGTGCCGATAGGCGACGAGGTCAGAGACTGCAGTGCTCGCTGACGAGCGACCAACTAGCAACGAGTTCAGAATGCCGGTCCTTCCGGAACCGGGCCAGGTCGTTGAGGTGCGCGGCTCGACATGGGCGGTTGCCAATGTCCAGGTTCAGGGCCTGCCACGCAGCCCCGCCGACGAGGGGACCGCGCAGCTCTCACATGTCGTCGAGCTTCAGTCGCTCGATGAGGACCGTCTCGGCGAGCAGCTTTCGGTGGTGTGGGAACTCGAAGTCGGGCACACGGTAACACCTGCCCAGGGGCTCCCCGACACCATCTACTCTGACGCCTTCGACGATGGGATTGCGGTTCCAGGTGCCCGCCGACCTCGAAGCGTTCCGCGTCGTGGCCTCGTGGGGCACCTACGAGACAGTCGAGACCGACAAGGTCACCAGCGCCGGGCGACCCGTTCGGAACTATCAGCGGACCCCCGTCGAGGAGACCCGCACCGTCCGTCTGGCAGATCTCACACCGGGCCAGACTGTGACCGTGGGCTTGAAGGAGTCGATCGTCCTGCGGGTCGACCGTTACGACGATCCGAAGTACGGCCGCGTGCTCGTGGAGATCGCGTTGTGTAATGACCGCGAGACGCCCATGCCGATTCCGCTGAGCATGTGGATGTTCCAGACCAAGCTCTTCGTTGATGCCGATGGAGCCGAGGTGTTCTTGCCGGTGCAGGACGTGATGGAGCAGGACTGGCCGGAGCACGACGAGGAGGTCAAGCGACTCAACCTCCAGTACCGCAACCGGCTTGAGTTCGCCATCGGCCGCACCTGCTCGGCCGACTGGACGGTGAAACACGGCTCACGCCGCGCTACGGCTGTCGAGACGATCTGGCTGCCCGTCGGCGAGACCCCGCAGACCAAGGCACGCTTGGTCGAGGACGCGACGCTGTCTTCGATCCAGCTCAGGGCGGCGCGTAGCTGCCCCTCGCGGAAGCGTCTCGAGAGCTCGGCGAGCTCGTCGCCGGCGGCCCCGTCGCCCGCGACACTGTCGCCCGCGACACTGTCGC
>CAYVWO010000335.1:2503-3033 GCA_964455495.1 uncultured Tessaracoccus sp. | reverse complement strand
CCCTCGCGACGCGCTCTTCGGCGGGTGAGGGCGGCGAGATGAGTCAGCATCTCCAGCCGTTCGACCCCGACGCGGCGGTGTTCCCGGTGTCGGTGGCGGCGTCGCTCGCGGACATGCACGCGCAGACCCTGCGCGGCTACGACAGGCTCGGCCTCGTGGTGCCCCAGCGCGCCCGGGGCCGGGGCCGTCGGTACTCCCTGCGCGACGTCGCCAAGCTGCGCCACGTGCAGCAGCTGAGCCAGGCCGAGGGCATCAACCTGGAGGGCATCCGGCGCATCCTCGCGCTCGAGGCGGAGGTCGACGCCCTCCACGACCAGATCGAGCGTCTCAACGACACGCTGCGGCGGGTCCAGTCCGACGACGCCGCCCGGCGGATCTTCACCGCCGCCCCCGGCGGCGCCGTCCACCACGGCCGCTTCCGCCCCGCGTCGCCGCTGGCGCTGCCGCCGTCGACGGGTCACTAGTCCCGTCGGCGCGCTGCGTGGCGCGGCTCGCGGAGCGAGTCCAGTAGGATCGGCTCGTCTATCGAA
>CAYVWO010000335.1:0-2493 GCA_964455495.1 uncultured Tessaracoccus sp. | reverse complement strand
GGCATCCGGCGCATCCTCGCGCTCGAGGCGGAGGTCGACGCCCTCCACGACCAGGTCGCGCGCCTCACCGAGACCATCCGCCGGCTTCAGTCCGACGAGGCCGCCCGGCGGATCTTCACCGCCGAGGCCGGCGGCGCCGTCCATCAGGGGCGCGTTCGGCCGTTCCGCCCGTTGGCGCTGACCCGTTAGGATTGTGCCGTCTACTGAAAGGCGGGCCTCATGGGCAAGAAGCGCAAGGGCACGAAGCTCTCCATCGTCGGGGCGGGGGCGGTCGGCACCTCGCTGGCCTACGCGGCACTGATCAACGGCCTGGCCTCCGAGGTCGCGCTGCAGGACATCAACGAGAAGAAGGTCAAGGCCGAGGCGCTCGACCTCGTGCACGGCGCGTCGTTCATGCCGCCCGTGAAGATCACCGGCTCGTCCGACGTCGCGGTCACGGCGGGCTCCGACATCGTCGTGATCACCGCGGGCGCGAAGCAGCAGCCGGGAGAGACCCGCATGGATCTCGCGGGCAAGACCGTCGAGCTGATGAAGAAGATCGTCCCCGGGATCGTCGAGCAGTCGCCCGACGCGGTCCTGATGCTCGTCACCAACCCCGTCGACGTCATCACGCAGGCCGCGCTGAAGATCTCCGGCCTGCCCGACGGGCAGGTCATCGGCTCCGGGACGGTGCTGGACTCGTCGCGCCTGCGCTGGCTGATCGCCGGCGAGTGCGACGTGGCCATCAGCAGCGTCCACGCCGTCATCTGCGGCGAGCACGGCGACTCCGAGGTGCCGCTGTGGAGCACCGCCTCCATCGGCGGGGTTCCGCTGCTGGAGTGGGAGGAGCAGACCGGCAAGCTCGGCCGCGAGCGCCGCGACGTCATCACCCGCCAGACGATCGACGCGGCCTACGAGGTGATCGAGGGCAAGGGCGCGACCAACTACGCGATCGGTTTGGCGGGCAGCCGCATCATCGAGGCGATCCTGCGAGACGAGCACGCGGTCCTGCCCGTCGCGTCGAAGCTGCACGGCTGGCACGGCATCTCGGACGTCTGCATGTCGGTGCCGAGCCTCGTCGGGCGTCACGGCGTGCTGCGCACGCTGGAGCCGTCGGTCAACGCGATGGAGCTGCGCGGCCTACAGGCCAGCGCCGACCACATCCGCGAGGAGGCGGCCAAGCTCGGCTTCTGAGTCGGTGGGGACCAGCCACCCGGGCGGTCCGGCAATCCGCCGGCCGCGCAGGTGTGGCTGGGCCACCATGAGGTGCGGCACCGCCCCCCAACGGTGCCTCCCCGGGGCCGCGACCCCGGGAGGAGCAATCCCCCCGAATTGCGTGCCCTCACACCCCTAGGAGTCGGCAGCGACGCCGGTGATACACCAATTCGAGCCGAAATGTGAGAAAGATCCGGCCTCGGCGCGATCCGCGGTGGCCCGGGCAAGCGCGGACGCGGCGTCGACGCCGTCGGCCAGCTCCTCGTGGTAGCGGGCCATGATCTCGGCCGACGTCTTGTCGGCCACAGGGGCGACGGGAGCGACGACGCAGCCCACCCCGGAGGCGAGCAGGGTCGCGGTCAGCCCCAGCGGCTGATCGCCGGGACGGTGCGACGCGCGGCCCACCTCGCAGGCGGACAGCACCACGTGGCTGGCCCGGATGCCTGCGCCCTCCAGCTCGTGGGCGACGACGGTGCCCTCGTCGAGCCGCAGGCTGGAGAACAGCGGGCTGTCGCTGCGGTGCCGCCCGTGCGCGGCGACGTGCACCAGGTCCGACGACGCGAGCGCCTCCGCCAGCGTGGCCGGCCTCCTTCCGCGCCAGCGCGCGAGAACGCCGTCGACCTCCGCCGCGGCCGAGGGAAGGTCGGGCCCGCCGAGCGCGGAGACCCGGGGCCGGTTGACGGTGACGGTGCCCGCTGCCCAGCTCGACGCCGTCGGCGCGACGGTGACGGCGCGGCCGCGCAGGTCCGGGAGCGCCAGCCAAGGAACGCCGGTCAACGCGCGCGACGGCACGACCACCAGCGGGCGCGCGCTCGCCAGGGGGGCGCCGACGGCGTCGGACAGCTCCTGCAGGCGCGCGGCGAGCGAGGCGTCGACGACGCCTGACAAGGGATGAGACGCGGGGACGGTGGCGCGCGCGGCGAGGTCGGAGTGGACCGCGGATACCAGCGACTCAAGGCGGGCGACGTCGCCAAGCCGGACGAGGCGCCCGCGGTCGCCGTCGGTGACGGCCGCCCAGAACGCGCCGTCGCGAGGCACGACGACGGCCAGCCGGGCGCCCGCGTCGCGCGCCGCCCGCCGGAGCCGGGCGGCCGGCAGCGTGACCGCGACCGGGGGGAGCAGCGCCTCCGCCGTCCAGCTGAGGGTGCGCAGCTCCTGCTCGGCCTCGGTGATCCGCGCCAGCGTCGCGCTCGTCGGCGGCTCGGAGCGGAGGCGCCGCAGCCGGCTTGCCGCCTCGGCGAGGCGGGGGTCGGCGAGCGGGCGCACCCGCGGCACGGGCCGCGTGGCCGCGCGCCAGCG
>CAYVWO010000334.1:0-3049 GCA_964455495.1 uncultured Tessaracoccus sp. | reverse complement strand
CGCCCATCAGGATGCCGCGCCCGCCCCGGCTGCGGAGCAGCTGGTGCGCGCCGACCTGCGGCGCGAGGCAGCCCGCGACCTCGCTCATCGGGTACAGCAGCGGCAGCGCGCCGGTGGCGAGCTGCACCGTCTCGTAGGCGATGGACGTCGTGCCGGCGGCGAGCAGCGCGTCCACGAGCGACCGGTCCGCGGCCAGGTGAAGGTAGGTGAACAACGTCTGATCCTCGCGGAGCAGGTGCCGCTCCTCGGGAACCGGCTCCTTGACCTTGAGGACGAGGTCGGCGGCCCAGGCATCGTCAGCCGTGGCGACGACCTCCGCGCCGACCACGCGGTAGTCGTCGTCGGAGACGGCCGACCCGACGCCGGCCGAGGCCTCGATCAGCACCCGGTGCCCGCGGTCTACCAGCTCGTGCACGCCGGCTGGGGTGATCGCCACCCGGAACTCGTTGTTCTTGACCTCGCGCGGGATACCAATCAGCATGATCCAACCTAGCGCCCCGCGAGTCTGGGTGTCGCGGCAGGTTGACGGAAAAGTCCCTCAGGATGCTCCGCGGAAGCCGAGAAAAACCAGAATCCCGAGATGGCCGCAGTTTTACGTCAGGACGGCGGCGAGCTCGTCGCGGGTGGGGCCGGTCGCCGAGCCGAGCCGGGTGACGGCCAGCGCCGCGGCCGCGTTCGCCCGGCGGACGGCGGCCGCGAGGTCCAGGCCCTCCGCGAGTCCCGCGAGCAGCGCGCCGGCGTGAGCGTCGCCCGCGCCAGTGGTGTCGACGACCTGGACGGCGATCGAGCCGATCAGCTCGGGCTCGGCGCCGCGGCGGTGCAGCCACGCGCCGTCCTTGCCCACACGCGCGACGACCACCGCGCCGTCGGCCAGGCGCGGCCAGAGCGTGCTCAGCGCGCCCCCGGGCTCCTCGCCAAGCAGGTCGAGCTCGCGCTCGTTCAGGCTGAGGACGGTGGTGGCGGCGAGGACGGCGTCGAGGACATCGGCGGGGATCTCGGCGACGAGCGGGCCGGGGTCGATGAGCAGCGTGCCCGGCCGGAATCCGGCCAGCCAGCGGGCGACCGCCGGGCCGGTCGTCGGGTAGACGAGGTCGTAGCCGCTGAGGTAGACGGCGTCGTCGGCGCGCCAGCCGACGGACGCGAGGTCGTCGTCGGTCAGGCCCTGCTCGACGCCGGGGCTGGTGACGAACGTGCGCTCGCCGTCGGGCTCGACCAGCCCGATGCAGGTGCCGGAGTCGCCCGAGGTGTCGCGGGGGAGGAGGGCCTCGACGCCGAGGTCGGCGAGGGCGCGGACGAGCAGGTCGCGGAGCGGCCCGGTGCCGACGCGGCCGCAGAGCGCCGTCGGCAGGCCCAGCCGCACCGCGGCCGCGGCGATGTTGAACGCGCCGCCCGCCTGCGTTGCCACGGGCCCGGCGAGGACGTCGCCGCCGCGTTCGGGCAGGCGCGGGACGGTCATGAGCTGGTCGGCGATCACGCTGCCGATCACGATCAGACGGTTCATCTGCGGATTCCCATCAGCTCGCGGGCCAGCGCCCTCAGGTTCAGATGCGCGTTGGCGGTCTCGAGCTCGGCGACGGCGTCTGGCGGGAACGCGCCCACCCCGTGCACCGCGCCGAGGACGGCGCCGGCCATGGCGGCGACGGTGTCGGAGTCCCCGCCAAGCGAGGCCGCGGCGCAGACCCCGGCCCAGGGGTCGTCGGCGTAGACGGCGACGATCGCCAGCGCCGCGGGGACCGCCTCCTGAGTGGCGACCGACGTGCCGACGAGGGTGTGGATCGCGCCGAGCGGGTCGGGGCCGGCAGCGAGCGTGAGCGCCCATCGAATCCGGTGCGCGACGGACGCCCCCGGCGTGTAGTGGCCGTGGGCCGCGCCGAGATCGGCGGCCTCGACGGCAATCCCCAGCGCGTCCTCGACGGCGGCGCCGTCGATCCCCGCGGAGACCGCCGCCCCGATGGCCGCGGCGCCCGCGTTGGCGATCCTCGTGTTGTGCGTCAGCGCGTTGACCTCGGCGACGCGCGCGACGAAGCCCCGCAGCGGCAGCGCCCGGTGCACGATGCCGATGGGCGCGACCCGCATCGCGGCCCCGTTCGTGTCGCCCCACCGGCCGGTCTCCGTGGCGGGGACGCCGTCCTGGAACGCGCGGATCGCGCGCAGCGTCGACGGCCCGAGCAGGTCGAGCGACCCGCGGGCCTCCATGTCCGCGTGCCACCCGGCCAGGGCCGTGGCGAACGCGAAGGCGTCGACGGCGCCGCCGCCGTCGAGCAGCAGCCGGGCGAGGATGACGGCCTGTTCGGTGTCGTCGGTGACCGTGCCGGCCAACTGGCCCGGGCTGATCGGGTTCTCCGCGGGCCCGGGGTGGAAGCGATCGAGCGTGCCGTACAGCTCCGTCACCCGTGCTCGGTCGAGCATCTGCGTCGGCATCCCCAGCGCGTCGCCCAACGCCAGCCCGATCAAGGCCCCCTCTGCGCGTCCCAACATGGCACCAAACTACTATTAGCGACCGTGCGTTGGTTGGCCCTCGTGGGCGGAGTCCTAGTTCAGCTCGTCATCGGCGGGGTATACGCGTGGAGCCTGTTCGGGCGCGCGCTCCAATCGCCCGAGGCCATGGGCCTTGGGCACGTCGAGGCGACGGTGCCCTTCGAACTCGCGATCGGGCTGATCTTCGTCGGCGCCTCGGTCGGCGGGCGGCTGCAGGACAGGAGCAGCCCGCGCCTGGTGGCGCTCGTCGGCTGCGCCATCTACGGCGCGGGCGTGATGCTGGCATCGCTGGCCCGCGAGGCCTCCGACCTGTGGCTGCTCGTCCTCGGCTACGGCGTCGTCGGCGGGTTCGGCCTCGGCATGGCCTACATCGTGCCCATCGCGCTGCTGCAGAAGTGGTTCCCGCGGCACCGCGCCATCGTGACCGGGCTGGCCGTCGGCGGGTTCGGGTTCGGCGCGACGGTGACGTCGCCGGTCGCGCAGCGCCTGATGGCACTCACCCCGGACGAGCCGACGGCGGCCTTCCTCCCACTGGGCGCCGGCTACCTGGTCCTCGGCCTGCTCGGCGCAG
>CAYVWO010000333.1:0-3066 GCA_964455495.1 uncultured Tessaracoccus sp. | reverse complement strand
CGTGCAGGTTGCCGAGCGCCTGGTCGAGGACTCCTACGGCAAGATCACGATCAGCGAAGCCGACTACCAGCACCTCGCCGCCGAGGTTGACGCCGCGTTCGACGAGCGCGGAGCAGGGCGCGATCAGGAGTTCGCTGACCTCACTACGAACCGGGCGCGCCTGGAGGCGGAGAGTGACAAGCTGCTGGCGGCGCATTTCGCCGACGCCATCGACCTGCCCACACTCAAGCGGCACCAAGACCGAATCCGTGCTGGGCTCGCCGACATCGAGCACCGCCTGCGCGAGCACGACGAGCAACAGGTCGGCGGCAGGGCATTCCTCCACGACAGCCTGCGGCTACTCACCGACGCGCACCACGCCTACGCCCACTCCGACGACGGCAACCGTCGATTGGCGAACCAGGCGTTCTACACACGGTTGGAGATCACCGAGGACGAGCAACTACGCCCGCGACTCGCGGAACCATTCGCGACGATCGTTCACGAGGTGACCGGAGGCAAGGAAGCCAAACGGGAACACTCAACATCTACTGATGTCGCGTGTTCCCGCAAGACACTTTGGGTGGACGCGGCCGGACTCAAACCGAACACCTGGCAGCGGTTCGAGAGGCTCCGTTCCGCGTGGAATCAGGCGAAGCTCGGCGTTGGCGACACGCCGTTGGTGCCATCAGAGTGTGAGCTTGGGGTGGTCAGAACCCCAAGGAGACGAGCTAGAACACCCCTGACGGCGAGGGAACTGGACGCAATCCGAACTGCCCGAGCCAACGGCGAAAGCGTAGTGTCCATCTCGCGCCGGTTCGGCATCCACCGCATGACGGTGTGGACATACACGAAGGACTTGCTCTGACGTCTGCCACGAGGCTTGACGGCGTAGTTAAGGCCGACGCTCCCGTCTTCGGTCACCAAGTGATGCCGTCGCCATACGCCGGTTCGCTCGGAGCATGCTCTCGACGGGGCCGGTGGCCGTCGACGCTCCCTGCGACAATAGACTTGTGAAGTTCCGTCGTCGCAATCTCGAATCCCTCGGCGAACTCGTCGTCGGCAATGTAGGCCGTGACGATCCCGCGAACGAGGACGAAGCCAGGTACTTCCCGTATCGCTCCAGCATGTACATCACTGAGTTCTTCCAGGAGCTGGACACCGACTACCAGCACGATGGCTCAACTCGCCATCGTTGGGTTGCTGACGTTCTGGAGGAGATGCTGGCCGAACCGCCCGAGGGCTCCGGTCCTCCTACTGCGGTCGTCTGTCGTCTCATCGACCAACTCATGAGTCCAGCCGATCGGATGAACGAAGGCCCCGACCGTCCTCGTGCGCTGGCACAACTCAACGAGGTACTCGGCCGCGAAGGTTTCGAGGCGTTCTACGGCGAAGACAACCACTGCTACCTCCGCCACGTCGGCACCCAGACCGTCACTGTCCTTGCCGCCAATCCGCACCGCCCCTTCAGCAAGGCCGAACTGGAGCGGCGGCAGCTCTTGACGGCCTACCTCGACCAGTGCAGCGAGGATGATCTCATCGAGGAGGTGCTGCTCCCGCTGTTCAGGCAGCTTGGCTACCACCGCATCACGGCAGCCGGCCACAAGGACAAGGCGCTGGAGTACGGCAAAGACATCTGGATGCGCTACACCTTGCCGACCCAGCACATTCTCTACTTTGGCATCCAGGCGAAGAAAGGCAAGCTCGACGCCTCAGGCGTCACCAAGGCCGGTAATGCCAACATGGCCGAGATCCACAATCAAGCGCTCATGATGCTGGCACACGAGATCTTCGATCCCGAGACCAACCGCCGGGTCTTGGTCGACCACGCCTTCATCGTGGCGGGCGGGGAGATCACCAAGGCCGCCCGCAACTGGCTCGGCAACGCTCTCGACGCCAGCAAGCGCAGTCAGATCATGTTCATGGACCGCGACGACATCTTGAACCTCTACGTCGTTGCGAGCCTCCCGCTGCCCGAGGGAGCCTTGCCGCTGTCGCCCTCGAACCCGTGGGCGACACGCGGCGAGGCACCGTTCTAGGGCCTAGCTGAAGCGGAATCCGAAGAGCCCACCGTCGTCGGTTGCGTCGGTGAGTCGTGGCGACACGATGTACGGCTCAGCATCAAAAGCCCCGTCGCTCTGGGCTTCAACCAGGTCGATGAAGTCTGAGTTGAGCGTCACGATGTACTGGAATCTGTGCTGTTCAGCCAGCCGAGCACCGATGTTGAGGCACGATGCGATCTGACGACCATCGATTGCATCGAACAAGTGGCTGTCGTGGATCAGGATGCGAGGCGCGCGGCTGTTCTTGATCGCAGTAATCAAGCAGGTCGTGTCGAACATGAACGTCTCGACGCTGCGCACACCGGTACTCGCGTCGCCTGAGACTTGCGGAGTGACCTTTAAGATGCCCTTCTCCGTAGGAGCAACCAGAAGAGTGGCTTCGCGGTCGGTGTATATCTCCGAGCCCAACTCATCGAACAGGGCGATCGACGCGTCGAGAGAACTCGACCGTTCGTGCAACTCTGCGCGAACGGACGTTACTAGCTCTGCGGTCTTGAGCTTCACCCTGTCGTTGATCTGGCTAATCGATGCCGCCGCCTCGACGCGGCGTTCTAGGTCGGCGACGTCGGCCTCCAACTTCGCCAAATCTCGCTGAACAGCTAGGAAAGTGTCGAGCGCAACAGTTTCGCTCAGTAGACGCAGAATCCCAGAGCGTTCGGCGTCGCGAGTTCGTCGTTCAGCATCAATGGCCTCTAGGCGCGCGGATGCGGCCTCCAACTCTTGCTGAAGGAAGCTGCGTCGGTTGCGGACGACAGAGTGATGAAACTCAGATACTTCATCAAATCGCCGTCCAACAAGATCGGGTAACACGACGCCGAGTTCGTTGTAGACGCGCGTCAGCTTCGCCTTCAGGGCCGCATCCTCAGCGGGGTCGACTTCGTCTCGCAGAGCGGTCTCTAGTTCGCGGCATCTGCGCTGAAGCGCGAGCCCTTCGTCATTGAGGCGCTGAATGGATGCGGTGAGTCCGTCCGCCTCGCGCTGATGATCAGCGTATTGCTCATCGACTTTGAACTTGCTTAGCGAC
>CAYVWO010000332.1:0-3103 GCA_964455495.1 uncultured Tessaracoccus sp. | reverse complement strand
GGAAGCCGGGCCCGATCGCGCGCGTTTCCTCATGCTCCGCCTGCTCGAGCGCGCCACCGCACGCCGCGTGGCCCTGCCGCCGCTGACCTCCACCGACTACGTCAACACCATCCCCACGACCATGGAGCCCGAGTTCCCGGGCGACGAGGCCGTGGAGCGCCGCTACCGCAAGTGGATCCGCTGGAACGCCGCGATCATGGTCCACCGCGCGCAGCGCCCGGGCATCGGCGTCGGCGGGCACATCTCCACCTACGCCTCCTCCGCCCCGCTGTACGAGGTCGGCTTCAACCACTTCTTCCGCGGCAAGGACCACCCGGGCGGCGGCGACCACGTCTTCTTCCAGGGCCACGCCTCCCCCGGCATGTACGCCCGCGCGTTCCTCGAGGGCCGCCTCGACGAGGACGACCTCGACGGCTTCCGCCAGGAGCACTCCCACTACGTCGACGGCCAGCTCCGCGCGCTGCCCAGCTACCCGCACCCGCGCCAGAAGCCGGACTTCTGGGAGTTCCCGACGGTATCCATGGGCCTCGGCCCCATGAACGCGATCTACCAGGCGCAGTTCAACCGCTACCTGCACAACCGCGGCATCAAGGACACCTCGCAGCAGCACGTGTGGGCGTTCCTCGGCGACGGCGAGATGGACGAGCCCGAGTCGCGCGGCGCCCTGCAGCTCGCGGCCAACGACGAGCTCGACAACCTAACGTTCGTCGTCAACTGCAACCTGCAGCGCCTCGACGGGCCGGTCCGCGGCAACGGCAAGATCATGCAGGAACTCGAGGCGTTCTTCCGGGGCGCGGGCTGGAACGTGATCAAGGTCGTCTGGGGCCGCGGCTGGGACCCGCTGCTTGCCAACGACGCCGACGGCGCGCTGCTTAACCTGATGAACTCCACCACCGACGGCGATTACCAGACCTTCAAGGCCAACGACGGCGCTTACGTCCGGGACTTCTTCTTCGGCCGCGACCCGCGCACCGCCGCCATGGTCAAGGACTGGAGCGACGACGAGATCTGGCGCCTCACCCGCGGCGGCCACGACTTCACGAAGGTCTACTCCGCCTACAAGGCGGCCACCGAGTTCACCGGCGCGCCGACCGTCATCCTCGCCCACACCATCAAGGGCTACTTCCTCGGCAAGCACTTCGCCGGCCGCAACGCGACCCACCAGATGAAGAAGCTGGCGCTCGACGACCTCAAGGGCTTCCGCGACCGCGTCGACGTGCCGGTCACCGACGAGCAGTTGGAGGCCAACCCGTACCAGACGCCCTACATACACCCCGGCCAGGACGACCCGCGGATCAGGTACCTGCAGGAGCGCCGTCGCGAGCTTGGCGGTTACCTGCCGGAGCGCCGCGGCGACCGGAAGTTCGTCTCGCTGCCCCCGGACAAGACCTACGACTCCATGCGCAAGGGCTCCGGCAACCAGCAGATCGCCACCACCATGGCGTTCGTGCGCCTGCTGAAGGACCTCATGCGCGACAAGCAGTTCGCGCCGCGCGTTGTCCCGATCATCCCCGACGAGGCCCGCACCTTCGGCATCGACGCGTTCTTCCCGACCATCAAGATCTACAACCCGCACGGGCAGAACTACACGCCGGTCGACAACGAGCTGTTCCTCAGCTACCGCGAGTCGAAGCAGGGCCAGATCCTGCACACGGGCATCAACGAGGGCGGCTCCGTCGCGGCCTTCAGCGCGGCCGGCACCTCCTACGCCACGCACGGCGAGCCGATGGTCCCGATCTACGTCTTCTACTCGATGTTCGGCTTCCAGCGCACCGCCGACGGCATCTGGGCCGCGGCCGACCAGCTGGCGCGCGGCTTCATGATCGGCGCAACCGCTGGTCGCACGACGCTGACCGGCGAGGGCCTGCAGCACATGGACGGCCACTCGCCGATCCTCGCCTCGACCAACACCGCCGTCGTCAGCTACGACCCGGCCTACGGCTACGAGATCGCGCACATCGTCAAGGACGGCCTGCGCCGCATGTACGGCGAGAACCCCGAGGACCTGATCTACTACCTCACCGTCTACAACGAGCCGATCGTCCAGCCGGCCGAGCCCGAGGGCGTCGAGATCGAGGGCATCCTCCGCGGCATGTACCTGGTGAAGCCGGGCAGCTTCGACGGCGTGGGCCAGGACGCGCGCCGCGCCCAGATCCTCGCGTCCGGCGTCGGCGTGCCGTGGGCCATCGAGGCGCAGCAGCTGCTGAAGGATGACTACGGCATCGTCGCGGACGTGTGGAGCGTCACCTCGTGGGGCGAGCTGCGCCGCGAGGGCCTCGAGATCGAGAAGAAGCGCTTCCACGACCCCTTCGGCGCGCACGAGCCCACCTGGGTCGAGAAGAAGCTCTCGGGCGCGCCCGGGCCGGTCGTGGCCGTGTCCGACTACATGAAGGCGGTCCCGGACCAGATCCGCGAGTGGGTCCCCGGCGACTACACCGTGCTCGGCGCGGACGGCTTCGGGTTCTCCGACACGCGCGCGGCGGCGCGTCGGTTCTTCAACATCGATGGCCCTTCCGTCGCCGTCGCTGTGCTCCAGCAGCTGGCCCGCGCGGGCGAGGTGCCGCAGGAGTGGGCCACCGAGGCGGCTGCGAAGTACCGCTTGGACGACGTCACCGCGGGAAGCAGTGGCAACGCGGGCGGCGACTCCTAAACGTCCGTTGACGATGGCCGCGCGGCCCCCGGTGAGGAATCGCCGGGGGCCGCGTGCCGTCCCACTGCGGGGGCAACGCTGACAGCCGGGGCTCGATCTGGCAGGCTTGGGGCGTGGACAACGCAGAAGGCAAGGATCACGCGGTCTCCGGAGCAGACTTGCTCGGGTTCGAGATGGGGATGCTGGTCCAGGAGGTGGGCTGGGACGAGGACGTCGACGCGGACCTGCGCGACGACATCATGGACACCATCGACGCGGAGATGGTCGAGGAGCCGCTGGAGGCGGTCGATGCGGTCGTACTGTGGTGGCGCGAGGAGGACGGCGATGTCGCCGACGGCCTCGTGGACGCCTCCACCGACCTGGCGCCGACCGGGCAGATCTGGCTGCTGACGCCCAAGGTGGGGCGCTCCGGGTTCATCGAGCCCGCCTCGATCTCCGAGGGCGTGACCGTCG
>CAYVWO010000331.1:1266-3105 GCA_964455495.1 uncultured Tessaracoccus sp. | reverse complement strand
GGATCAGGGTGGGGGCTTCGCGGAAGCTCGGGCTGAGCGGGGGGCCGGGCGGGGAGTAGGGCCCGAGCAGGCCTGGGGCGCTGCACAGCCGGATCGTCTTGCCGGTGGGCCACTCGACCGAGGGGTAGCGTTCGTCCTTGACCAGCGCGTAGCGGCGGTCTCCGACCCGGCGCACGATCGTGTCGATGGTGGCGATGTCCCAGCCGGAGTCGAACAGCCTGCGGGGCGGATTGGAGAAGGTCACGAGGTCCGGGGAGGTGGCGTAGAGCGTGCGCTGGCCGGCCCAGTATGGTTCCGGCAGGTCGGTCGGGCCGAGGTCGTGCGTCGTGTGCCAGGTGAGCAGGTATTGGCGCGTGGGCTCATCGTAGAAGACCTTCGGCGCGCCGATCCGGGGCAGGGCCTTGGGGAAGCCCGGCACCCGCGTGAGGTCGGGAGTGTGGGTGCCGTGCCGCTTCCAGCGGACCAGGTCCCCGGAAACCCAGAAGTCGATGTCAGGGGATGCGTCGTTGCGGTTGCCGACCAGATAGAAGCGCCCGTCGTGGCCGCGGCAGATGTCGGGGTGGCCGCGGTAGTCCTCGCTCACCCGGCGGCCGCGGTTCAGCAGTTCCCAGTGCAGGCCGTCCCGGCTGGCCGAGTAGTAGAGCCGGCCGTAGTCGCCCTCCATCATGTGGGCAAACAGATAGGCCTCGTGGCGGGGCTTCTCGCCGGCAGCGGCCTGGCCCGGCGGGTCGGGCATCCGGGCCGCGGCGGGGGCCGCAGCCAGCGCCGCGAGCCAGGGCACGAGCGCCCCGGCAACCGGGCGGATCCATCGCGGGCGGTGCAGCGTCCTCGCGTGCATCAGGGCCTGCTGACTTCGATCCGATAGAACTTCACGCTCCCGGTGGCGTCGGTGTCGGTGACCGTTCGCTGGTCGCCGTCGTCGCTCGTCGGCGGGCTGCCGGGCAGCGGCAGCCACGATGGGGCGGCCGGGTCGGCGGTGTGCAGCACCCCGTAGCTGCGGCCGGCGACGACCGGGCCGAAGACGAGGTTCTTGTGCAGCGGCTGGCCGGGGACGGGCTCGATCCGCAGCAGGAAGCGCGAGAGGGGGTTGGTGGGGTCGAGCCCCGCAGTGAACTCGAACAGGTTGTCCTGCCGGTCGCCGTCGGGGTCCATGTCCGGTGCGGCAAGCGGGTTGTCGGCGCCGAAGTGGTCGTGCTGCCACCAGTCGTCGATGCCGTCGCCGGCGTAGCTGCCGCAGTTGTCCGGCTCGGTGTCGAGCACGGCGAGCACGAGTTCGCCCGCGGCCGAGGCCCACGCGGCGCGGGCGGTGGCGGGCGTTTCCTGCCACACGAGGCCGGCGGTTGCCAGCCCGGCGGCGTCGATGCCGTCGAGCGGGCCGGAGGCGACGCTCCACGCGACCTCCCCCGGCGCGAGCGCGAGCAGGCTGCCGTCGTCGAGGGCGGCCTGCACCGCGAGCTGGCGGCTGCCGCCCTCGTCGATCGTCGCGGGGTCGGCGGAGACGACCAGCGAGGCGGCGTCGAACAGCGGGCCGGCATAGCCGGAGCGCAGCTCGACGCCGGTGGCGGTGCGGAACTGCGAGGCCAGCTTGAGCGTGCGGCGGATGGCCACCTCGAAGCCGAAGGTCTCGAAGATCTGCGAGCCGATGTGGCTGTGGATGCCGCGGAGGTCCAGGTGTGGCGACGCGTGGCAGCGCACCAGCGCGGTCAGCGCCTGCCCGCCCATGATGCTGAGGCCGAACTTCTGGTCCTCGTGGGCCGTCGCGATGTACTCGTGCGTGTGGGCCTCGACGCCGGGGTTGACGCGCACCATCACGCCCTGGGTGCGGCCCAACGACGCCGT
>CAYVWO010000331.1:0-1256 GCA_964455495.1 uncultured Tessaracoccus sp. | reverse complement strand
CCTCGCCGCCGGTGGTCACCCGCACGAGGACCGACGCCCGGTGCCCTCCCGCGACGCAGGCCGCCTCGAGCCGGTTGATCTCGTCGAAGGAGTCCAGGATGATCCGCCCGACGCCCTGCTCGAGCGCGAACGCGATCTCCTCCTCCGACTTGTTGTTGCCGTGCAGCCCCAGGCGCGCGGCGGGCATCCCGCCGGCGAGCGCGATGCGCATCTCGCCCATGGTGGTGACGTCGAGGTTGAGCCCCTCCTCGGCCGCCCAGCGCGCCACGCGCCGGGTCAGCAGAGCCTTGCCCGCGTAGTAGACGGACCAGCCGGGGAACGCGTCGCGGAACGCCGCGGCGCGGGCCCGGAAGTCCGCCTCGTCGATCACGTAGGCGGGCGTGCCGTGCTCCTCCGCGACCTCGGTGAGGCGCGCCCCGCCCACGACGACCACGCCGTCCTCGTCGCGGTGCGTGCCCTGAGGCCAGAGCCGCAGGTCGAGCGCGTTGAGGTCGTCGGGCAGCTCAAGCCAGGTGGGCCCTCCCTGCGCGGCGTCGGCGTGGATCGACCCCGCGATGTGCATGTGCGTCATGGGGCACCAGCCTGCCAGAGCGCCGACGGCGCCCCCAACTTCTGGCTAGCCGACGGACACCTCGACGAGTCGATTCCCGCGCAGGATCAGCGCGGCGGGGTCGACGACGGGCTCGCCGTCGGCGAGCACGGTCACGCCGCCGCAGGCGGCGCCGAGGCAGTCGTCGTCGAAGCGGACCCCCCACAGGACGAAGAACTGGCCGAGCGTCGCGTCGTGGTTACCCGCACCCTCCAGCCAGACCTCTCCCCCGACCTCATGCGTGTGCACCGGCGCCTGGACGGCGCGCAGGCGATCGACGCCGACGTGCGCGGGAACCTCGACCCCTTCGCCGTCGACGGTGACCTCGATCCGCAGGATCCAGGGGTCGGCATCGTCGCCGAGGCTGAGCTCTGGCGCGCCGGCGGCCCGGATGTGACTGATGGCGTCGCGCGGGGCGTCCCACGGCGGTGCCGTCTCGCGCATCACGGCCGGGGCTGGCTCCGGCCGCGACACGCAGCCGCCGAGCAGCAGGGCGGCCACGAGGACCGGAGCTAACCAACGCACGCGACGAGCCTAGGGCACGCACGCCCGAGCCCGGGACGAGGCGACGGCGGCAGCCGGCGGCGAGCGGGTCACACCCTCAACGCTGTTGGTGCTAACCTTTCCCAGGTCGCTTTCATCGGCGACGGCTGGCCCCCGTAGCTCA
>CAYVWO010000330.1:1029-3184 GCA_964455495.1 uncultured Tessaracoccus sp. | reverse complement strand
CGTCGATGCTGACCACGACGGCCGCGGGGCGGCCATGCTTGGTGATCACCACCCGATCGTGCTCTCGTTCCACCTGGTCTACCACTTCGGACAGGTGATTCTTGACGTCCCGTAACGCCATCGATCCTTCAACGGTCATGGCTACAAGTGTAGCCACAATCCGGACGTCCGCAATGCGCGCTTGCCGCACCTCGCGCGCCTCGCCCGGGGTCATCCTCTGGGTTCGGCTTTGCCGGCCAACCCCCGCCTGCCAGCTCTTCCGCGTGCGCCAACTCCAGCAGCACCGTGGCGAGCCCGCGCCCGAGGGCGTCGTGGACGTCAAGCATCGAGCGCTCGCGCTCGGCCCACACCGCGGCCGCCTTCGCGCGGTCCGCCGCCTCCGCGTGCAAACGGGCATTGGCCATGGCGATGGCCGCGTGGGTGGCGAAGCGTTGCAGGAGCTGGGCGTCGGCGTCGCCGAAGCAGTACTCATCGTCTGGGGCGAAGACGACGAGGGAGCCGAGCAGGTCCGATCTGAGGCGGATGGGGACGCCGATCACCGCCCTGTTATACAGCGGGCTGTCGGCGGACACGTGACCACCGGGTACGTCGGCGTAGTGGCGGAAGGTGACCGGCCGTCCCGCGCGAGCGACGGCGCCCGTCACGCCCTCGTCGAGCGGGAACGCCCGCCCCGCCTGGCATCCCGCTTGCATGTCGATCTGCTTGCGGTAGGTGTGGGTGTGCGGCTCCACGAGGCAGAGGGAGCCGCTCTCACATCCCAACAGCGTGACCGAACTGCGCAGGATGAGTTCCAGCAGTGGCTCCAGCCGGAACTCACCAGCCAGGTCGTTGGCGACGCGGCTGAGGGTGTCCAGAGACGCCAGGTCACGCTGCCTCATTGCGCTCCTGGTGATCGGGGGATCGTCTCAGTCTACGCGGCCACGCTGCGCGTAGGGGCGCGGCGACTACTGTGGCTGCACCAACCACTCGACAGGGGGCCACGCGATGAGCCACGCATCGGAGACGCCGAACCGCCAGCGACCGCTCGTGGCGGCGATCGTCGGCACCGTCGTGATCATGGCCTACGCGCTGTTCGCCGCAGTCCAGATCCTGGTCCTGAACCCGCTGGCAGCCGTGCCGGGCGCGAGTCTCCGCGACATCTACGCCCACGTTGCCGAGGCGGGTGAGTCGATGGGGGTTCTGGTGGTCCTCGCCAGTCTGGCGGTCGGCCCCGGCATCGCGATCGCCCTGCTCGTGGCCGTGTGGAGTGGGCCGGCGACGTCTGTGCGTCGGGTGGCTCTGCAGTACCTTGCGGTGGTGGCACTTGGCGCGCTCGGCTACTTCTGGGCGAGCTTCGGCCCCGGGATGGCGCTCGCCGACTCGTACTTCATCAGCGGGGGAGACCACTCGCCGTGGGCCACCCCCCTGTACGTCGCCAGCGGTCTGGCGCTCGTCGCTATCCTCCTGTACGGCATCGCCACATCGCCTCGTCGACGCTCAGGCGGGATTCCGCGGGCCACGCTGAGTTAGCCTGCTGACCAGGCCGCAACGACTGAAGGAGCAGGTGTCATGGAGATGCTGCAACTCCTCTTCGGGGTGGGGCTCGTGGCTGTGTTAGAGCTCGTCCTGCGCGTGCTGCTCGTCCGGTTGTCCGGCCTCCGGCTGACCGACTGGATCGGCTACGTCGCTTGCGCGGCCGGCGTGGTGGCCGTCCCGTCGATGCAGTGGGAGATCAGCCCGTGGCTGCTGCTCGGGATTCCTGTCGCTGTGGCCGTCGCCGTACGGAGAGGGGCGTCGACGGTGGACGCGTGGCGTCGCGGCCAACCGGTGGCAGGCGTCTTCACGTTCAGCCCGCCTCCGCCGGGTGTGGTAGACCGCTTCCGGGCCTGACCAGCCGTGGAGGAGTGTTTCCGGCGCTCCCTCAGCCAGTCGCCCGGCGAGTGGTCGAAGGGCGCCCGCCCGCGCGGACGGCTCGCCGCGGGCAGGCGTCGTCGCTGCGACATCGCTTGTGATCTTCATCGCGCAGAAACGGACTCCCTTGGGGAGACAATGTGGCATGACGTGGATTCCTGACGAGTTCGAACCGCCGTCCCGGGTGGACCTGCCCACGGGACACCACCTGCGTCCGATTCGTGAGTCGGACGTCGACATCGACTATCCGGCCGTCATGGGCTCG
>CAYVWO010000330.1:0-1019 GCA_964455495.1 uncultured Tessaracoccus sp. | reverse complement strand
GGCTCGGAGGGGCGGCTGTGGGCGAAGTAGGGCGAGGCGTGGGGGTGGCCGCCCGCGTCGATGACTCGAGAAGAGGACCGTGAGGATCTCGCGCGCCACGAGGCGGAGATCGCAGCCAAGGAGACGTTCAACTACGCGGTCTTTCCGGAGGGGGAGGGTCGGCTGCTGGGGTGCGTCTACCTCGATCCGCCGGACGACGACTGCCCGCCGGGGACCGACGTGCTGACGTCGTGGTGGGTGGTCGACGCCGAGGCCGGCGGCGAGTTGCAGCAGGCGTTGGAGGAGTTCCTGCCGCGGTGGTTGCGGGACGAGTGGGGTTTCCGGCAACCGCACGTCGATCCGTGACCTTAGCCCTGGAAGTCCTCCGGGTCGACCTGGTCGAGGAACTCGTGGAACGCCGCCACCTGCTCCTCCTCGTCGGCCTCCGGCTCCCGCTCGTCGGGGATCCCAGCCCGATCGAGCAGGTTCTCGGCGACCCAGATCACGGTGCCGGTGCGCAGGGCAAGGCCGATGGCGTCCGAGGGTCGGGCGTCGAGGACCTGTTGCCTGTTGCTGGTGCGCAGGGTGATCTCCGCGTAGAACGTGCCGTTCTCGAGGCGCGTGACGGCGACGCGCTCGACCTCGGCGTCGACGGCGTCGAGCACGCGACGCATCAGGTCGAGGGTGAGCGGGCGCGGCGGGGGAGTGTCCCCGAGGGCGGCGACGATGGCAGCGGCCTCCAGGCCGCCGATCCAGATGGGGAGCATGCGACCCTCTCCGGCGCCCTCGCCAATCGGCTTCAGTATCACCACGGGTTGTTGCTCCACGTCGATGGCGAGTCCGGCGATGTGTACGGGGATCATGAGCTGCATCCTTCCGACGGCGTGCAGTGGTTGACGCTGGACGTATCTCCCTATCAACCATCGTAGGGCGCCCGACGGCGTCGGGCGCCGTGCCGACGGGCAGCAGGACGCCGTAGCCCTGGGCAACCATCGCCCACGGCGTCCAGCGCCAGGACCAGGCGTTCCACGAGCCGAGCG
>CAYVWO010000329.1:0-3203 GCA_964455495.1 uncultured Tessaracoccus sp. | reverse complement strand
GCGTCATCGAGCACAGCAAAACGCGACATGAGTCAACAATCCCGCCCATCGACCCAGATCTTTGGGAGACACGCCCTAGCCGATGCCCTCCACTCGTACGGCGCTTCCGGCGAGGAATCGGCTCAGGTCACTTGGATCCGAGGTGAGCACAACGACTGGACCGCGTATCGTCTCGGCCGTTGCAGCGACCACGGCATCGACGGTGAGGTCGCGCAGTTTGCGTCGCGTCGCAGCCGCCGCGGTCCGCAACTCTCCGGCCCGGTAGCCGATCTCGTCCGTGACAGGCAGGAGGCGAACTGCCTTCACCGCTCGCCGAACGTTAACGTCGCGACTGGAGCCGTCGGTGACCTCGGCCAGGGTCAAAGTGGAGGCGTAAAGCGACGAGTCCGTCCGTCGCGCAACCGTTGCCCACGCCTGCATGCGGCGCTCGCCCTCCGCAAGCGCGGAGAGGGCCTGTGCGTCGAGCAGGATCGCCTGTGGACGGACGATCATGCGGTGAGTCGGTCCAGAATCGCCGCCACCGCATCCTCATCGACCGGCCCGCTGACCTCTTCCATGTGAGCGAGGACGTCATCCAGCGCGTCGCGTTCCAGTTGCCGACCAACGGCTGCCGAGACGTACGACGAGAACCCGCGGGTTCCGACGCGGGCCCGCACGCCCTCTGAGGTGGCCTGTGGCATGGTCACGGAGTGCTTCTCAAGGGCTGGGCTCGTCATGCACTAATCCTACTCCAAGTAGGATTGGTGGTCGAGGGTAATCCCCGCGTCCACGTGAGAGACTGCGGGCATGGCGCACAATCTCCAGCGAGTCTTCAGGATGCCGTTCGCGAGCATCTACCCGCTCTACATCGAGAAGGTCGAACGCAAGGGCCACACCGAGGAAGAGCTCGACCAGGTCCTCACCTGGCTGACGGGCTACGACAAGGCGGGCCTCCAGAAGGCGATCGACGGCGAGGTGACGCTCGAGGCCTTCTTCGCCGAGGCGCCGGGGATGAACCCGAACGCATCGCTCATCACGGGCATCATCTGCGGCTACCGGGTCGAGGACATCGAGGACCCGCTGATGCAGAAGATCCGCTACATGGACAAGCTCGTCGACGAGTTGGCCCGCGGCAAGAAGATGACCTCCATCCTCCGCGGGAGCGCCTGAGCCGCCTTGCCTGATACCCCATAGGGGTATACGCTTCCCGTGGAGAGATACCCTATGGGGGTACCACGACACGAGGAGACCCATGAAGGCAGGCACCAAGCTCGCGATCTACGGGGCCGGGTTGCTGGCAACGTTCGGCGCGGCCTACGGGCTGGCCGGCGTCGTCGTCCCCGACAGCGTCGTGACCTCCTGGATGGAGCAGGCCGACCGGCACGATCCGGACGCCCACACGCCTCACGGCGGACAGCCGACGGAGGAGGGCTGAGATGACGATGAGCACGCAGCCGATCCCGGGTGGGATCCCCACCTTCGAGCTGGAGATCGGCGGGATGACCTGCGCGTCGTGCGCGAACCGGATCGAGAAGAAGCTGAACAAGCTCGACGGCGTGTCCGCCACCGTGAACTACGCCACCGAGAAGGCCAAGGTCACCGTCCCGGAGGGATACGACCCCGCGCTCCTGATCGCCGAGGTGGAGAAGACCGGCTACACCGCCGCCCTCCCGAAGCCGAAGGTCGAAAAGGCCGCGCAGGCCGATCCCGGGGACACCCCGGACGACGCCGAGCTGACGGCGCTGCGGCACCGGCTGATCGGCTCGATCGTGCTTACCGTTCCCGTGATCGCGATGGCGATGATCCCCGCGCTCCAGTTCACCTACTGGCAGTGGGCATCGCTCGCGCTGGCGGCTCCGGTCATCGTCTGGGCCGCGTGGCCGTTCCACAAGGCGGCGTGGACGAACCTGAGGCACGGCGCGGCGACGATGGACACCCTCATCTCGATGGGCACCTCGGCCGCGTTCCTGTGGTCGCTGTACGCGCTGTTCCTCGGCACGGCAGGCGTGCCCGGGATGACGCACCCGTTCGAGCTCACCGTCGCCCCGTCCGACGGCGCGGCCAACATCTACCTCGAGGTGGGCGCGGGCGTGACGATGTTCATCCTCGCGGGCCGCTACTTCGAGAAGCGCTCGAAGCGCCAGGCGGGCGCCGCGCTCCGCGCACTGCTGGAGCTGGGCGCGAAGGAGGTCTCGGCGCTGAGGGGCGGCGCCGAGGTCAAGATCGCCGTCGAGGACCTGACCGTCGGCGACGAGTTCATCGTCCGCCCCGGCGAGAAGATCGCCACCGACGGCGTGGTCGTCTCCGGGAGCTCCGCCGTCGACGCGTCGATGCTGACCGGCGAGTCGGTCCCCGTCGAGGTCGGCGAGGGCGACCCCGTGACCGGCGCCACCGTCAACGCAGGCGGGCGTCTCGTCGTGCGGGCCACCCGCGTCGGCTCCGACACGCAGCTCGCGCAGATGGCGAAGCTGGTCGAGGACGCCCAGACGGGCAAAGCCGAGGTCCAGCGCCTCGCCGACAGGATCTCCGGGGTCTTCGTCCCCATCGTCATCGCCATCGCCGTCGCTACCCTCGGCGCCTGGCTCGGCGCGGGCTTCCCCGCTACCGCCGCGTTCACGGCCGCGGTCGCCGTCCTCGTGATCGCCTGCCCCTGCGCGCTGGGCCTCGCCACGCCGACAGCACTGCTCGTCGGCACCGGACGCGGCGCCCAGATGGGCATCCTGATCAAGGGACCGGAGGTCCTGGAGTCGACCCGCAAGGTCGACACCATCGTCCTCGACAAGACGGGGACCGTCACGACCGGCAAGATGACGCTCGTCGACGTCGTGGCCGAGCCCGGCGTCGGCCGCGCCGGGCTGCTGCGCCTCGCGGGCGCCCTGGAGGACGCCTCCGAGCACCCCATCGCGCAGGCGATCGCCAAGGGCGCAACCCAGGAGGTCGGGCAGCTGCCGACGCCCACCGAGTTCGCGAACGTCGAGGGCCGGGGCGTGCGTGGCGTCGTCGAGGGCCGCGCCGTCGTCGTCGGGCGCGAGTCGCTGCTCGCCGACGAGTCCCTCCCCCTCTCCGCCGGGCTGGCCGCCGCGAAGGCGAGGGCGGAGGGCGAGGGCAAGACCGTCGTCGCGGCCGGTTGGGACGGCGCCGCGCGCGGCCTGCTCGTCGTCGCCGACACGGTCAAGCCCACCAGCGCCGAGGCCGTCGCCCAGCTCAGGCGGCTCGGCCTCACC
>CAYVWO010000328.1:0-3209 GCA_964455495.1 uncultured Tessaracoccus sp. | reverse complement strand
TGTGGTGAATCGGGTGGACGAACTCGACGCCTTCAGCTAGGAGGTCGTCGACGGCGGACAGCATGCCCTTGGCTGTTCCGGAGTCCGGCCGATTGAAGTGAGCGATCACGATGCCTCCGGGCTTCGCCGAGCGCACCTCGGACCGGACGGTGGCCGCGGGGTAGGTGGCCCCCGCGTCGCCGTTGGTGCTGAACCCGACCGGCGTCTCGCCGAGCGCGAGGGCGATCGCGACGCCGACGTCGTCGTAGTGCGCGGTGCCGGAGCGGAAGAAGCGGGGAGGCGTGCCGACGAGTTCGGCGAGCCGTTCGTGGCATCCCCACACCTCGTCGACGGCCTCGCGCGCGCTGGCTGATCCGGCGATCCCGTACGCCTCGCGACCCGTCACTGACAAGGGGATATGCCTTGTTCCGTGGTTGCCGAGCTCGAACTGCGGCTCGGCGAGAAGCTCCTTCATGACACCGGGGTTCGCGTCGATCCAGCGGAGATTCACGAACAGCGTGGCAGGCACGCCTCGGTCGACGAGCCCTGAGATCAGGCGCTCGTCGAACCCGGAGCCGTGCTTCCCACCGCAGGCGTCGAGTGTGAGCGCGACCCGCATCCGACCGTCGGCCTCCTTTGGCTCGTCGAGCCACGAGACGATCCCGGGCAGGTCCATGCCCCAGCCCGTCGGATTCTTCTTTGCGAATCGGCGGGCGACCTTGTCTGGGTCCGGCCCGGTTTGGGTCGGGCTGGGCGTCGCCGACGGGCTGGCTGGCGGCGTGGACGACGGCCGATCGGCCACCGGGGAGGGATGCGACACGGGCGTGCCGGGTGCTGCTGACGGCGCCTGGACGGCTGGCGCGCAGCCGACCGCTCCCAGCGCCGTGGCGAGCGCGCCAGCGCCTAGCGCGCGGCGGGTGATCACCAGGAGCCGCCGCCACCGCCGCCGAAGCCGCCGCCTCCGCTGAAGCCGCTGCCGCCCGACGAGCCGCCGGTCGAGGAGCTCACGCCGTCCATCCTCGCGGCCTGCATGACGCTCGACATCGACGTCGTCAGGTTGCTCATCGCGTTGGCGAAGTACGCGCCGCGCATCAGGTCCGGGCCGATGTACCAGGAGGTGTCGGCGCGGTAGATGCCCTCGGCGCCGAGCTGGGCGAACAGCTTCGACCACCGCTCGGCGACGCCGAAGACGATCGCGTAGGGGAGGTACCTCGAGAAGATGTCCTGGCCCTCCTCGAACTTCAGAGTGTCCTTCTCGGCGGTGCGCAGGTACAGCTCGAAGCCCTTCGCCTGGGCCAGGTAGGCCGAGCCAGCTGCGGTGCGCTTGCGGAACTTGCTCGACATCGCCATCAGGCCGATGCCGAACACGGCGAACGGAATGGCAAGGAGGCCCCATCCGGCGAACGCGCCGACGATCGCGACGCCGAGCGCCGCCATCAGGCTGAGCCCGCCCAGCACCAGCGGGCCGGCTTGCGAGGACGTCGGGTTCCGCTTGAACCAGCCCAGCTGCACGACGGCGGTGTACAGCCCGGAGCGGGCGTCGGGCAGCACGTTCTGGAACTTCTCCTTCGAGAGCTCCTTCGACGTCCGGACGGACTTGCCCTTGAAGATGTTGCCCAGCAGCTTCTCCTCGTACGGGCGCAGCCGCTCGCCGGCCCGGGGCTGGGTGGCGTAGAGGGTGAAGTGCTTCTTGCCCGTCGACTCGATCTTCAGGAACCCCCGCACGGCGAGGTCGACGATGGTGGCCGACACGTCGACGTCGTCGGCGGTGGTGTCCATCAGCGTGCCGATCTCGCCCGGCGACGCCCCCTTCGGCGGGTTGAACTGCACGGCCACGGGGAACTTGCCCGACTGCCGGCCGACGGTGGCCTGCTCGCCGGCGCCCGGGACGATTCCCGGAGTCAGGCCGAGGTAGACGTCGTCGCGCGCGTGTCGGCGACGGATGGCGACGAGGCCCGCGACGGCGGCGACGAGCCCCGCTCCGGTGGCGGCGCCTGTCGCGGGCGTGAGCTCGAACGCGTTGGCCAGCGTCTGGGCCTTCTCGCGCCGCTGCTCGACGCCCCCGAACGTGCCCGCGGGGAAGCCGGCGACGATCTGGACGGGGTTCTTGGGAGGCAGCGTCTCGGCGTGGGAGAACGTCGCGGTGTCGCCCGAGGACGACGCTTCGCACGGCTGCTGCGCGGTGTACGGGCCGTAGAAGCAGGCGACCTGGCTGACGGCGGCCGGGCCGGTGACGGTCGCGGTCACGTTGGAGATCCGGGACGCCCAGCCCGGGCCGATGATGTCCCAGTTGAACTCGTCCATCCCGCTCTGGGAGTGGTCGGAGACGATGAAGCCGGTGACGGAGTAGCTCAGCGTGTAGTCCTGTGGCGTCGTGTTCCAGCGGTTCTCGTCGCCGATCCGTAGGCTCATCAGCCTGCCCTCGTACTGGGTGCTGACCTGGGCGCTCGCCCCGCTGGGGGAGTCGACGCGGATGTTCGAGTAGTCGAAGACATAGTCCCAGTCGGGATCGGCGCCGTCCTCCTGGCGAAGGGGAAGGATGATGATCGGGCCGCGGCCGCGCACCTGCGAGAAGTCCATCGTGAAGTCGACGGTGATCTCGGCCACGCCGTCGTCGGTGAGGTTCACCGTGGCGTCGTAGCGGGTGATCGGCGCGTTGTCGTCTGCCGCGGCCGGCTGGGCGACCGCGAGGACCGTGAGCAGCGCGAGGACGACGGAGGCAAGGAAAGCGCGGAGCTTCGTCATACGTCCAGGGTAGCCGCCCGCGGTTCATTGGTAACGACCACGGACCCGGCGCTGCGCGCGGGGTCCGGCTCACCAGCGGGTACCTGAATCCGCCTCGTCAAGAACCTGAGAAATTTGCATTGAAGCTGAGAATGTTTAAGCTCTTTCTCAGATTCGCGACAGTCGCGATGGGGGGTGGCCGGGTCAGACCGGCCTCGCAAGACAAGAAGGGGACTCATGTTCCGCAAGACGATAGTCAGCCTGGCCTGCTCGGCCACGATGTTTTTCGGGGCGATCGGTGTCCCGGCAGCCCATGCGGATGCCGCGCCGCCCGCCGCGACTGTTGCAGGCCCCACGGCGTCGAAGGTCTCGGCCTCGGTTCCCGTGCCGCAGCCCAAGAAGGCCACCGTGAAGGTGAAGAAGGCGCCCAAGACGGTCCGCGTGAAGAAGAAGTTCACCGTGAAGGGAACCGCGACGGCGAAGGGTGTGAAGGCCTCCCTGCAGCG
>CAYVWO010000327.1:0-3212 GCA_964455495.1 uncultured Tessaracoccus sp. | reverse complement strand
CGGTTACCAGCTGGCCCGCCCGGCTGGCGAGATCTCCGTCGGGGCGATCATCCGGGCGGTCGACGGGCCACTGGCCGAGGTGAGGGGCCGCCGCCCCCAGGACACCACCTACGACGGGGTCGCCCGGCACCTCCCCGTCCTCTGGGTCGCGGTGCGGGCGAGCCTGCGCCAGGTCCTCGACGACACCTCGCTCGACGACCTCCTCACCGGCGGCTTCCCCGAGACCGTCCGCCTCCTGGCCGACCTCCCCGACGCTTGGGAGAATCGCTGATCGAGGCTTAGAGGTGCCACCTACCCGCGGAACCTCTTAGCCGAACGGCGGATGCAGGTCCTTCATGGAGAAGCGGCGCCTCCTGTGGACGACGATCAGCAGCAGCGCGATGGCCGACACCAGCAGCAGGGCGAGCAGCGTGACGTCGAACCAGAACCGGCTCATCAGGCCGCCGGAGATGGCGATCCGGAAGGCCTCGATGCTGTAGCGCATCGGCATGAAGTGGCCGAGCGACGCGAAGACCGGCGGGAGCAGCTCCGGCGGGTAGGTGCCGCCGGCCGCGGTGAGCTGGATGATCAGGAGGACGAGCATCGCCGCCGTCGCGACGAGCCCCAGCCACGTCCGCATCAGGTGCGCGACGGCCGAGAACGCCAGCGCGACCAGCGTCGTCAGCATGATGATCAGCCACGGATGGGCGGGGTCGAGGCCGAGGCCGACCCAGGCCACGGCCAGCATGATCCAGCTGGCGACGACCGATGTCGCCGCCAGCGTCGCCCACGCGGTGACCGCGATGCGCAGGTCGGAGCCGCGCGCGGCCAGCATGCGGCCGGTGATGGGACGCAGCAGGAAGAACGCGGAGATGCCGAACACCCACAGCGCGATGGAGAAGAACATCGGCGCGAGGCCGCGGCCGTAGACGTGCGCGGGGTTGTCGACCTCCATCGTCACGTCGACCGGAGCCGACATCACGCTGACGGCGTCGTCGCGCTCGTCGGCGGTGAGGGCCGGGATGCGGGCCGCGCCGTCGCCGAGTTCGGTGGCGAGTTCATGGGCGCCGTCGGCGATCCTGGCCAGGCCGTCGTCGAGCTTCTCGGCTCCCTTCTTGGCGTCCGTCGTGCCCGCGTGGAGGGCATCGGCTCCGTCGGACACCTGCGCCGCGCCGTCGCGCAGCCGGTCGACCTTCTCCTTGGCATCCTCCGCCTTCGCGGAGAGGTCGCCCAGCCCGCGGAGGCGTTCGTCGGCCGTCGCGACGTCGTCGGCGACCTTCCCGGCCTTGTCGGCTGCGGATGAGGTGAACTCGGCGAGCGTCGTCGCGTGCTCCGTGAGCTTCGCGATGGCGGGGTCGTCGGCCAGGTCCGGGTGCTCCGCGACGAGGTCGTCGAGGTCGTCGGCCATCGTCGCGGCCACGTCGTTCAGCCGGTCGGCGTCGTCGGCGACGGCCGCGGTGAGCCCGGCCGCGAGGTCGGCCGCGCCCTGCACCTTCTCCTGCGCCTCGGGGAGCCGCTCGGCGGCCGTCGTCAGGAGGGGGTCGACGGTGTCGGCCAGCTGCCGCGTGCCGTCGGCCACCTGGCCTGCTCCGTCGGAGAGCTTCGCCGCGCCGTCGTCGAGGGTCCCGAGCCCCTCGGCCAGGGCCGAGCTGCCCTCGCGCGCGGTGGCGAGGCCCTCGTCGAGCCGGGCCGCGCCGTCGGCGGCCTTCAGCATGCCGTCGCGGATCGTGTCCAGGTTGGCGAACACGGCCTCGAAGTAGCTGCGCACCGCCGTCTCGTCGATGGCCCGCGCGATGGAGTTCTGCGCCGAGTTGGTGATGGTGCCGATCACGAAGCCGTTGGCGTCGTTGCGGCGCAGCTCGATGCCTGCGCGGCGGGGGTCGAGGTCCTGGGCGCTGACGAGGTCGCGGGAGAACGTCTCCGGCACGGTGATGACGAGGTAGAAGTCGCCGCGTTCCAGGCCCCGCTCGGCGTCGGCGGCCGAGGCGTCGACGAAGTCGAAGGTCGCCGTCCGGTGGAGGCTGTCGACGAAGTCGCGCCCGGCGGCGACCTCCTTCCCCTTGACGGTGGTCGGCACGTCCTGGTTGACGATCGCCACCGGCACCTGGTCGAGGCGGCCGTACGGATCCCAGTTGCCCGCCAGGTAGATGCAGCCGTACAACATGGGGATGAGGAGGATGAACGCGAGCGCGAGCCGCGGAAGCGGGCCCTTGAAGCGGCGCAGCTCGAACCGGGCGAGCGTGAGCGGGTTGCGGGAGCTGTCAGCCATGGCGGGGATCCATCTCCAGCGTGAGGACCTCCGGCGGCACGGCGGCGCGCTCGGAGGTGGAGGCGACGACGGTGACGCCCTCGGCCGCGAGGTCGAGGAGGCCGGCCCAGAGCGCGGCCTGGTCGGCGAGGGTGGTCTCGCGGTCGAGATCGTCGACCACGATCAGCCGGGAGGGGCGGATCGACGCCAGCGCGACGGCGGCGCGCGTCTGGTCCGCGGGAGACAGCTGCCCGAACAGCGTGTCGCGCGGGGCGTCGAGGCCGAGGAGCAGCGCGACGTGCAGGTAGTTCGCGTGGCGCGCCCGGGCGGGCGCGGCGTCGGCGAGCGTGCGCTCGGTGATGCAGTCCTCCAGCGAGAGCATCGGCTCGGTGGCGACCAGGTCGGAGATCCGGGCGACGGACGTCGCCGCGCGTACCCGCCCGGGGTGCGCGACGGCGTCGACGCCGTCGATGGTGAGCCCGCCGGTGATGCCGCGCATCCGCCCGGTGAGCGCGAGGAGCAGCGCGGACTTGCCCGTGCCGTCGCCTCCGGCGACTGCGGCGACGGAGCCGCGAGGGACGGTCGCGGTGACCGGATTGAAGACATGGCCGCGGGGGGTGCGCAGTGCGAGCCCCTTCGCAACGACCAGCGGACGGGGAGCGGGTGAATCTGACACGCGACGAGTCTACGAGCGAGTTGTCGATCCGGCTCCAGATCCAGGGTGAGGGACCATGGGAGGATGGCGTGGTGGAAACGGCGTGGCAGCTGTATGACGATCTCATCGACCTGATCCCGGCGGAACTGACCGTGACGGACGCCCTGCTGGCGCGCGTCGCCCTGGTGCGCAACTCCGCCGGCGGAGTAGGCACCGCATCGAACGACGGCGGAGGCGGCCGGGAGGAGGCCGACGACCGCCCGGTCGTCGGGAGGCCGCTTCGCGACGTCGCGGCCCTCGTCAGGTCGTGGGACTTCGCGCTCGCGAGCC
>CAYVWO010000326.1:0-3231 GCA_964455495.1 uncultured Tessaracoccus sp. | reverse complement strand
CCACAGCCTGACTCAGCTCGTATACGCCCAACCTTGATACGCAGGGTTACCAGTACTCTACGGGTCGCCTGCTCATCGCAGCCGGGACCTCGTGCAGCCTCCCCTCAAAGGCGACGCACAAGCTACGGCTCCCTGAACACGCCGTGGTCACCGATCCTCCGCCACCGGATGCGCGCCTCCCCGTCGACGGTGAGGATCTCGAACGTCGCTCGTCCATCGGGCGACGCGAAAGACCACGTCATCTCGAAGATACCCGGCGCGGCTCGCATGGACTTCACGCGGAGAGACGCCGGCCAGGGCGTCGTCGGATCGAGCGCAAAGCCATCACACGCAGGCACGAACTTCTCGCGCAGGACCTTCTTGAACTCGGCGAGATGCTCCGGCTTCAGCCTGCGAAGGTCGCTAGCGAACTTCGCAGTAACCTCGAACTTCACTGCCCTGTGTCGATCGAATCGACGAAGGCCAGGAAGTCATCGCCATTTTCGAACACCGTAACCCGACCAGCGGCAACATCGTCGTCGACCTCGCGCTCGCGCTGCTGCCATCGCTCGGCCCAGAACCAGGCCTGATCTGCCGGAATCGGAACTGACGGACGTAGTTCGATGACCCCGTCCGCGCGCTCAGTGACCTCAAGCTGGGCGCCGGGCTCATCGAGGTGCAGCCGCTGACGCAACGCTGTGGGCAACGCGATGAGACCGCGGCGCTGCACCCCCACGTAGCCATGAAACTCTGCCGTCGACATGCAGCAACAATACCGTGGACCGTCAAGCTGTAAAGCAGCCTTACGTCCAAGGTGCGAATGGAGCGCCGCGCGTCGGGGCCGTAGCGCCCGGTCCCCCGCCGGGCGCCACGGCTCCGTGCGCGCTCAGCCGATCGCGACGTCGAGCAGGCTGTTCGACGCGCCGTCGAACAGGTCGCGCATCTCGCCGTCCATGAAGTGCGCGGAGAGATGTGCGGCCGCGATGGCGCCACCCAGCTGGAAGTCGACGGCGAGCCCGCCCTCCCTCGGCTCCTTGAGCACGTCGGCCCAGTTTGGCCGGGGCCACGGGAACGGCCAGCGCCGGGGCCAGCCGGTGCCGCACCAGTCGTCGATGTCGAGCAGGAAGCCCTTGGCGCCATCGCGGTTCCTGACAAGGTCGTGCGCCAGCGTGAGCATCAGGTCATAACCCATCGCGATGCCGTCGGGCGGCAGCGGCTGCGGGTTGACGGCCGAGAGGCCGCGCTGGGCGTCGAGCTTCTTGGCGAGCCTCTTGCCGGCCTTGAGGCCCTGCGGGCCGCCGCCGACGACTTCCCAGATGCGGGCGTTGAAGGTCGCCAGGAACGCGAGCCGGTCCTTCGACGCGAGCGTGACGAGCAGATCGTGTGCCGAGGCCATGTCGGTCTCCTTTCGGTGTGTCGGTCGCCCCCTGCGCCGACACCCCTCAGGAGCGCGGATTGAGTCGAGTGATACGCCGTCGGGTAGATTTCGCACGCCTGTCGAAAGGGGCACACCGAGGATGTACGAGAGTCAGACCGTCGATGCGCCGAGCGAGGATGTCGCTGGCGCGCCACTCCCCCGCCCACCCCTGTCCATCGAGGACATCTCCTTGGCGACCTGGTTCGCTGCGACCCAGCTCAGCGTGTCGCCCGAGCAGACGGCGCACTTCTCCGCGCCCGTCGTCTACTGGCTGGCCGAGTCGCGGTTCGAGACGCACTTCCGGCCGATGGTGATCTCGCGGGCGGACGAGCTGATCGGCTTCCTCGTCTACGGCGTCGATCCCGACGACGGCCAGTACTGGCTGATCACCTTCATGATCGACCACCGCTTCCAGGGACGCGGGCTGGGCAGGCAGGCGCTCGACGCCTTCCTCGCGCACTTCGACGACGAGCACCCCGGCGCCGGGCTTACCCTGGGGCATCACCCCGACAACCACGTGGCGGCGCGCCTCTACGCGTCCGCGGGCTTCGCACCGACGGGCGAGCGCATCGGCGGCGAGGTCATCCGGGCAAGGATCTAGATCAGGTCCACCAGGTCCGCGACGCCACCGAGGATCAGGTCGGGGCGGAAGGGATACGTCTCGACGTCGTCCGCCGTCGTCACGCCCGTGAGCACCAGCGCGGTGAGGAGGCCGGCCTCCATGCCCGCGACGATGTCGGTGTCCATCCGGTCGCCGATCATCGCGGTGGTCTCCGAATGCGCCTCGATCCTGTTCATCGCGGAACGGAACATCATCGGGTTGGGCTTGCCCACCACGTAGGGGTTGCGGTTAGTGGCAGCGGTGATCATCGCCGCGACGGCACCCGTGGCGGGCAGGATGCCATCCTTGCTGGGGCCCGTGGCGTCGGGGTTGGTGACGATGAACCGCGCGCCGTCGATGATCAGGCGGATGGCGGTGGTGATCGCCTCGAAGGAGTAGTTGCGGGTCTCCCCCAGCACGACGAAGTCCGGGTCGACGTCGGTGAGGACGAATCCCGCCTCGTGCAGCGCGGTGGTCAGGCCGACCTCGCCGATCACGAAGGCGGTCTTGTCGCCCGGCTGGTTCTTGAGGAACGCCGCGGTCGCCATGGCCGAGGTCCAGATGTTCTCCTCGGGGATGTTCAGGCCCGAGCGTGCCAACCGCGCGGCGAGGTCGCGCGCGGTGAACGTCGAGTTGTTCGTGAGCACCAGGAATCGCCTCGAGGTCATCACCCAGCGTTCGATCAGGTCGGCGGCGCCTGGCAGGGGAACCTCCTCGTGCACCAGCACGCCGTCCATGTCGGTGAGGAAGCATTCGATGTCGCGCAGTGTTCGCATGACGCCAAGTCTTCCACCTCGCGCCCGCCCGACCGAACCGACGGCGTCACGGGACGCGCGGCGGTGCCGGCCGCTAGCCTTAGGCCACCACTTCATAAGGAGAACACCGATGTTTGACATTCAGGACCTGTTCGACCAGCTGCCGATCGACCAGCTCGCCGCTCAGGTCGGAGGCGATCCGGCCGACGTGAGCAAGGCCGTCGGCGCCGCGCTGCCCGCCCTGCTCATGGGTATGGGCGCCAATGCACAGGACTCCTCCGGCGAGGCCTCGCTGTTCGAGGCGCTCAGCCAGCACGTCGGCCGCTCCGCCTCGGACCTCGACGCCGTCGACGAGGCCGACGGCGCGAAGATCACGAGCCACGTCTTCGGCTCCAACGAGGAGGCCGTCGTCGCGAAGCTGGGCGGCGCGGCCGGCAACCAGAGCCTGATCCAGAAGTTGCTGCCCATTCTCGCCCCGC
>CAYVWO010000325.1:382-3244 GCA_964455495.1 uncultured Tessaracoccus sp. | reverse complement strand
GTTAGCCACCTCCGTCCGCTCCGAGCTGTTCGCACGCGTCGGGTCCGGCTGGTCCATGGTGGGGCAGTGGGCCGACAACTGTTACTTGGGGGCCTCCGTCGTCGTCCCCTCGCCTGGCGGTGACCGGATCCTCATGACAGGCGCGAGCGTGGCCGGATTGTGCACCCACCTGCGCAACGACCCCGCGGACCGGGCACGGCAGACCCGCCTGGTTCCGCCGAGCACCATCCAGTCCTTCCGGGACGCGGCCTGGTCGCCGGACGGCCGCAGCTTCGTCGCCGCGGCCGCCTCTGGGGAGCTGTGGGTGTTCGACGCCGAGGACTACGTCACGCGGGCCCTGCCGGTACCCACAGGCGCCGGGCTGCGCTCGGTCGTGTTCGTCGACCCGCAGCACGTCCTCGTCGGCAGCGACGACGGCGAGTTGGTCATCGTCGACGTCAGCGTCGCGGTGATGGACCTTCCGGGGCAACTCAAGTAGGCGCGGAAGCGGATCGAGCGCGCCGAGGCGGCCGGGATCGGCTAAGCAGGGATCGTCGACTCAGCCGTACAGGTCCTCGGAGTACTCCCAACCGGGAGGGCGCACCAGAGTGTGCCGCCAGCCTTCGAGCCAGCGCCGGCGGACGACGTCGATGTCCTCCAACCACGGCAGCTCCGGCACCGGGATCGGGAGGCCGATGTCCTCGTAGAGGAACGCGAGGGGTGCCTCGACGACCGCGCAGGCGCCGGTGTCGTCTAGCAGGCGTTGCGACAGTGCGATCGCTTCCGCGGGAGCGAAGTTCCGCACCCCGAGCGGATGTCGGGTGTCATGTGCCAGCAGGTGTGCCCCGCGGCCTCCAGGAAACCGACCAGCTTGCGGGCCTGCTCCTCTTGTCGTCTCTGGAAGCTGACGAACACCCTCGCGCCTCGCCTCACGACGATCCCCTCCATCCCAGCAGTCTCCTCAGAGCGTATCGACTCGCGACTCCTCACGTGCGCCGGGCAGTTCGCCACCGACGCCACGATCGTCCCCTGGCACCGATGACCTACAGGGCGGGCATCTCGCAGGCGGCGTTGGCCGTGCCGGGAGCTTCCGCGCGGCTGGCCGCGTGCGAGACTTGGCCGCATGGAGTTCACCTCGCTGTACGAGCACGGGTTCGCGCGCGTCGCGGCCTGCACGTTCCCCGTCGCGTTGGGCGATCCCGCCACCAACCTGGAGCGCATCGTCGAACAGGTCCGGGCGTGCCACAACGACGGGGTGGCCGTGGCCCTGTTCCCCGAGCTCAGCCTGTGCGGGTACTCGCTGGACGACCTCCTGCTCCAAGACGTGCTGCTGGAGGCCGTCGACGATGCGGTCGCCGAGCTGATCGAGGCGACGGCGGACCTGGCCCCGGTGGTGGTGGTCGGGGCCCCGCTGGCCACCGACTCGGCGCTGTACAACTGCGCGGTCGTGCTCCACCGCGGGAGGGTGCTGGGCGTGGTGCCGAAGTCGTACCTGCCCAACTACCGGGAGTTCTACGAGCGGCGGCACTTCGCGCCCGGCGAGGGCATCGTCGGGCGCCTGTCGCGGCCGCACTGGCCGGGGGCGGACGACGACGGCGACGTCCCGTTCGGCACCACCCTCATCTTCGATGCGGTCGACCTCGCGAACCTGCGGTTCTTCGTCGAGATCTGCGAGGACATGTGGGTGCCGATCCCGCCGTCGACGCGCGCGGCGCTCGCGGGAGCGAACCTGGTGCTGAACCTGAGCGCGTCGCCGATCACGGTGGGCCGGGCGGAGGATCGCGAGCTGATGGTGC
Source organism: uncultured Tessaracoccus sp. (assembly GCA_964455495.1). GTDB lineage: Bacteria > Actinomycetota > Actinomycetes > Propionibacteriales > Propionibacteriaceae > Arachnia. The sequence continues at coordinate 1,469 of CAYVWO010000325.1, read as the reverse complement.
GCTCGCTCAGCGCGCGCTGCGGCGTCGGCTACGTGTACGCGGCGGCGAGCTTCGGGGAGTCGACGACGGACCTGTCGTGGGATGGCCAGTGCCTCGCCTACGAGGCCGGCGACCTGCTCGGCGCCTCCGAGCGCTTCCCGCAAGGCCCGACGCGGCTGGTGGTCGACGTCGACCTCGACCGCGTGGCGCAGGAACGGCGGCGCCAGGGCACCCTCGGCGACAACGCACGGGCCGAGGGCGCGGCGCCCGGCGACTTCGAGCGCATCTGCTTCGTGCTGGACCCGTCGACGAGGGACTTCGGCCTGCGCCGTCCCCTCGACCGGTTCCCGTTCGTGCCCGACGACCCCGCCCGCCTCAACCAGGACTGCTACGAGGCGTACAACATCCAGGTGTCCGGGCTGGAGCGGCGGATGCTGGCCATCGGGGGAGGGGACGCGGGGCGCGCGCCGAGGATCGTGATCGGCGTCTCCGGCGGCCTCGACTCGACGCACGCCCTCATCGTGGCCGCCAAGGCCTGCGACCGGCTCGCCCTGCCCCGCACCCACATCCTGGCGTTCACGCTGCCGGGGTTCGCGACCTCGTCGCACACCAGGAACAACGCGACTCTGCTGGCCGAGGCGTTGGGCGTCACCTTCGAGACCGTCGACATCCGGCCGATGGCCGAGTCGCTGCTGAGGGCGCTCGGGCACCCGGCGGGCGACGGCGAGGCCGTCTACGACGTCACCTACGAGAACGTCCAGGCGGGGCTGCGCACCGACTTCCTGTTCCGCGTCGCGAATCAGCGCGGCGGCATCGTCCTCGGCACCGGCGACCTGTCCGAGCTGGCCCTCGGCTGGTGCACCTACGGCGTCGGCGATCAGATGAGCCACTACGGCGTCAACGCGGGCGTGCCGAAGACGCTGATGCAGCACCTCATCCGCTGGGCGATCGCGACGGGCCAGTTCCCGGAGGACGGCGTCAACGAGACGCTGCTGTCGATCCTGAACACCGAGATCTCGCCCGAGCTGATCCCCGTGGCCGACGGCGCGAAGCCGCAGTCGACGCAGGACTCGATCGGGCCGTACGCGCTGCACGACTTCGCCCTGTT
>CAYVWO010000325.1:0-372 GCA_964455495.1 uncultured Tessaracoccus sp. | reverse complement strand
GACGCGGGTACCGGCCGAGCAAGATCGCTTTCCTCGCCTGGCATGCGTGGCGCGACGTCGACGCCGGCGAGTGGCCCGCTGGTTACCCCGACGCCGACCGTGCCGCCTACGACCTGCCCACCATCAAGCACTGGCTAGGGGTTTTCCTTCGTCGGTTCTTCGCGAACCAGTTCAAGCGCACCGCCATCCCGAACGGCCCGAAGGTCCTCGCGGGCGGCTCGCTTTCCCCGCGCGGCGACTGGCGGATGCCCTCGGACGCCTCCCCGGCGGCGTGGCTCGCCGAGCTGGCGCGTGTGCCCGACAGTCAGGTGTGAGCAACGCCGAGGCGCTCGGCAGCCACACGGAGGCGCTTGTCCCGGGTCCAGAGAGTTG
>CAYVWO010000324.1:0-3248 GCA_964455495.1 uncultured Tessaracoccus sp. | reverse complement strand
AGCGCGGAGCGGATGAATCGGCCCGGGCGAACCTCGTTGAGCTTCCTTCAATATGAGTCCGCTCGCCCTTCCATTGGGAGTGGAGCAGGTTGCCTGCGAAGGTGTAGGCCCACCGAATGTACTCGTCATCCCAAGGGGATGTGGCTGCCCGGCAGGGTTCGCAATGCGCGTACAGGCGGGCGCCACCGAGTCGTGGATGCCCGTGGGCAAGTCGGCTGCCTGCTGTCGTGCCGCCCCAAGAGAAGCTCCCATTGTTGAACGCAGCTCTCGGCGGCACGTGTGCCTTGGTGAGTCTTGCCCGGGCCCCGCACAGCGCGCACTTGCCGCTCTTTGCCCGCCCACCCGTCGGCCGGAAGCCTTCCTGCTCACTCATGCCTACACTCGCGCAATCTCTAGGCGTCGATGGCGGAGTCTGCTGTGGCAAGTCCTTCAATCGCTGTCGGGGCCGAAACAGCGTGGGGCGTTCTTTCGGAGAGAGCCGCCGCCAGGCTGTCGATGTCCTCGTGCTCCGCGGCGTCGGGGAACATCCAATGCAGGTCGCGCTCCTCTGTGGCCACGTCGATAGTGGGTCGGACGCCCGCTCCGCGGTGCGAGCGACCGCGTACATTCCGCACGTCATCCAGGGAGTAGATCGGGCCGAGTTCGCCTCGCTTTAGGAGGTTCCCTGGGTTAGCGGTGACGATCCGTCGGTCAGTCACCGCTACGAACGTGCTCGACGCGAACTTCTCAACGATGGCACTGGCTCTTCCTGGCGCGAGCGCATCCCAGGTCGCATCAACCCTTCTGGCGAGAATGGCCGGCACGACGCCAGCGAAGTTGTGAGTTCCCATTTCGTATGGGAAGGCCACGCTGCGAAGCGTCTCGCCATCCTCAAGGAACCACCGAAGGATATGCAGATACGGATCGAGTTCAAGCCCTTCGGGTGCGCATACCGCCGCTGGTACTGCTGGCATCTCGACTGCTGGCTGGAGCATGTTGGCCAAAGGGTCGATCGCTTCGAGGAGCTGCCTGCAAGTGAGTTGAGAAGCCTTGGCGTCTTTTCGCTTCTTCGTGAGAGGCGCGGTGGCGCGGCCGGGGAGTTCGGCGATGATCCGCAACTCGCGGACGAGCGACTCGGTCAGCGATCGGATTTCGGAGAGCGACTCGTCGATCTCGACGGGAGTGTTCCGGGCGATCCGGTCGAAGAGCTGCGCTTCGCTCTCGTCGTTGGTGCTTCGTGTTCTGGCGAGGGCGGCCCGGACAGCCTGGTACTCCGCGTGGGTCTTGAGTGAGCTGAGAAGCGCGTAGGTATCGAAGACGATTGCTTCGGCGTTGGACTCGAGGTGTTGGCGGCGAGCACGACCCTCCAGCTTCCCGAGGTCCTGGACGTGGCCTGCCACGTTCTTGCGGTACAGCTTCAGTTGCTTGCGTATGGAGTTGCGACTGGAAGCGATGGGCTCCCAGACAGAGCCTGTGACGGTGTCGAGTTCGCGGGCCTCCCTGATCGCCTCATCGACAGACTCCGCCAGCCCTTCAAGCTCCGCCCATTGCTCGTTTCGGATGGCCTTGAGCGTCTGTGTCGTGAGCTGGATGTTGGAACGGACGAGGCTGGAAATCTCACTGAGCTGCATCTGGAGTGCGATCATGGCGACGGCCGGGCCGATGGCTGCGATCGCCTTGGCGGCCGTCATCGACGCGGGGATGAAGCGTGCCTGCGCAACCAGTTCACCGTTCTTGAAGATCGCTCCGAGCTTTGCGCCGTCCTTCGCGGCCATCTGCCCGCCGCTCTTCAACAGAGACAGCGTCGCATCGTTGACGCGGAAGAGGCCTTGCGCGCTCGATACAGCCTCTGCGAGGTTCCCGACGATCGTGCCTGCGTTGCCGAAGGAGCCGAGAGCGGTGGAGAGCTGAGCGCGGTCGAAGGAAGGCACCATGTCAAGGCTGATGAGTTCAAGACCGTCGGGGACTTCGCCGAACACGACTGCGACGCCTGGCGTCACCTCGACGAGGGTCGTGGACGCTGCGAGTTCAAGCGCGTCGGACCTGATCTGACCATCCTCTGCGGTCTGCCTGCCAACGGCGTCATCGTTACCGGACTCGTCGCGCGGGTCGTCCATGTGGGCTCTCCTTCTCGCCGGTGACTGCCTCGTGCCTCCCTCCGACGCCTCCATCAAGTATGTCAGCCACCTCCGACAGCGCCTGGGGTAATCGCAGCACACCTCCCCATCACACGACTTGCGAGGAGGCCGACCATGCCCACGTTCTTCGATTCGACTGCCGACGCCGCCGAGGCGTCCGAAGCCTTGCGCGGACTCGCGCACGCGAGCCGGGGCTTCGATCAGCCCGCCGAAATGTACGGAGTGATCGGTGACCTGTCCTCGGGGATGCGCTCGCTGCGGCAGGCGCTCGACCAGATCGCCGATGTTCACGAGCGCAAGGCCGCGCACGCCTTCAACGACGACGGCAACCACGAGGCAGGAGCGCGCGACGCGCTCGCCACTGCGGAGGAACTGCGCCAAGCCGCGAACCTCGTAGACCGGGCCTACGACCGGCTCGCGGAAGGCTTCATCGCCGCGGGACGGATCGCCTGGCACCCAGAGCCCGCCGTCGAGGAGACCGCCCCGTCGCGGTGGGTCAGCGTGGTGTTCCTCCAGGGCGAGGAGGCCGACCGGCCGTTGCGCATCCTCGGCGAGCTGGGGCATGTCGATGCGGTGGACTTCCTCGCGCAGTGGGACTACGGCGACGAGACCACGCAGGCCGCGCTGGAGAACGGGTACGTCTACGACGAGCCCGGCGAGGGCACCAACGACCAGGTGGCGCTCTCGGGCGACTACGCGCTGGTCGTCAACCCGCACGTCGGCTACGTCTCGCTGCTGCGCCGCTACACCGAACCAGAGGCAGAGCCCCAGGATGCCGAACAGGTCGAGTCCGCGCCGGTACAGGCCGGGCCGGAGTTGCTGGTGTCGTACTCGTCACCGGGTGCCCCGAAGCGGGCCGACCTGCCCGCCCCGAAGCGGGATGGGTCGTGGTTCGAGCCGGCCAAGATCACCGCAGTCAAGCAGGCGCGGGGGCTGGTGCGGTGACCGAGGATCGCGCGCGGCTGCACACCGCCGTTCTGGTGGCACCGTCGAAAGAGCGGCGCAAGCTCCGCAAGCAGCGCCGCAAAGCTGAGGCCCGCCTCCACGCCGAGCAGCGGAAGACTGCGCTCGCTACAGCGAAGGCGAAGGCCGAGGAGGAGCGTGCCGAGCGGCGCGCCACGGTCTACCTGC
>CAYVWO010000323.1:0-3266 GCA_964455495.1 uncultured Tessaracoccus sp. | reverse complement strand
GGCAGAGATCATCGCGTTGCTCGCCGCTCTCCTCCTGGTCGGCTGCGCCCCCGACGGTCTGGGCCCCATCCCATCGTCGCCGGTCCCAGGAACGTCCGGCCCTGCAACCGAGCCGCCATTCACCGTTGCCGTGATCCCCGACACACAGCAGGAGACCTGGTCCGACGACGACACTCGCGGCCGGGAGCGGGCAGATTGGCTGGTCGACAACGCCGAACGCCTGAACCTCACATTCGTCACCCACGTCGGCGACATCGTCGACTGGGGCGCCGTCGCGCCACAGCAGTTCGTCCGCGCCAAGGCCGCCCTCGCTCCCCTGGACGGGCGGATCCCGTACTCGGTGACCATCGGCAACCACGACACGGCCGCGGTCTGCGGGGGCGGATCTGCCTGTCCAGACGAGGACGCGAGCATCACCGTGCGCGACACTACGGCCTTCAACGCCGCCTTCCCGGTTACCGGCTTCGCGAACGTCGAAGGCTCGTTCGAGAACGGAAAGGTCGACAACACGTACAGCACCTTCACGGCGGGCGGGCTGAGGTGGATGGTGTTGAACCTTGAGCTCTGGCCGCGCGAGGCAGCCATCGAGTGGGCCAAGGAAGTTGTCGCGGCTCATCCTTCCCACAACGTGATCGTCGTCACCCACTCCTACTTGGAGGCCGACGGCAGCATCGGCACCACGAACGGCGGTTACGGCGCGACCTCCCCGCTGTACCTGTTCGACAACCTGATCCGGGTATTCCCGAACATCGCGCTCGTCCTCTCCGGCCACACCGGTGAGGCGGCGAGCAGGGTCGACACCGGGATCGAGGGCAACCGGATCCTCAGCCTGCTCCAGGGATTCCACAGCCGGACGACGAACCCCGTCCGGCTCATCACCATCGACCCTGGTCAAGGGCTGATCGTGGCCTCCATCTACGCTCCGCGCACCGACGAGACCATCGTCGCGGAGACGGCCACGGATGGGTTCGAGTTCGCGCGCTAGCGTCCTCGGATATCCTTGCCACCAGCGCCGAAAGGCGCGCCGACGAATGGGGATTGTCGATGGCCGTGGAATACCGAGCGAGCGATCTGCTCGCCCTGCTGCTTCGGCGCTGGTGGGTACTCCTGTTGGGCCTGGCCTTCGGCCTCGGCGCCGCGTACGGCGCGCTGCAACTCGTCGCTCCGACCTACACGGCCACCGCAACACAGCTCGTCAAGGGCATCCCCGGACAGACCACCGGCGCGAACTACGTCGCCGCCCAGTTCGCGGTCGCCCGAGCCAGGTCCTACCCCGTCTTTGTCTATTCCGGAGCAGTCCTAGAGGGCGTACGCAAGGACCTCGGCGACGAGTTCACCGACGCCCGGCTCCGCGATCAGATCAGCGCGAATAACCCTGTCGACACCCCGCTGGTGAACGTGGTAGCAAAGGGTGGGACCCCGGCAGAGGCACAAGAACTCGCGAACTCCGCGGCACAGCATCTCGCCACCTTCATCGCCAAGATCGAGACCATCGACGGCAAGGCCCCTGTGGTCGTCTCGACCGCCGTCGAGGCCGAACTCCCGGTCGCGCCGTCGGCACCTCGGCCGCTGCTGCTCTACGCGATGGGTGCAGCGTTGGGGGGCACCGTCGGCATCCTCATCATCCTGGGATGGGGCGCGCTGGCGGCTCGACGACAGCAGTAAAGCCAGTCGCGCCATCAACGCATGGAGACACCGGACACCACATCCTGAGCTAAACCTGAGTTTGCTTCAGGTTCTTCTCATGTTTTAAGGTAACTGCGTTAGCTGTAGTCGAACGCGCGCATGCCGTCCCTGAGCGTGTTGTGGACCCCCTGGGGAGTGGGTCCCAAACCATAGGAGACTCAACCGTGCGTGCCTACCTACGCGCTTCCCTCGGGCTCACCCTGATCGCCCCCCTCGTACTCTCGCTCGGCTCGCCGACTGCCCACGCGGACGCGATCACCGACATGAGCTCACCGATATACCAGGTCACCAACCCCTCGACAGGGGTCACTCTCGTCACCCCGTGGCCCAACGAGGCCACCTCCGCCGGCGAAAATTTCGGGTACACCACCAACCTGGGCGGCCAGTTCACCGCCGCCCGGTCGAGCAAGGCCGAGTTGACCGCCGTACACCGGCTGTGGAACAACAAGGCCGCCGACTTCACCAACGCGATCGCCGGCTCCACCGCCTACAAGAACGCCATCGCGGCCGGCTACGCCGATCAAGGCGCCAGCTTCTGGGCTCTGTCGGCCGCCGTGTCCGGCAAGACCGAACCCGTGTACTCCTACGTGAAGTCCGGGAAGCACCGCCTCGCCACCGCCGCCGTCGGCGCATCGCTCACGGGCTGGACACGCGAGGCCGTGGCATTCCACGTACCGACGACGACGCCCGCCCCCACGCCGACACCTAGCCCGACCCCCACGCCTTCTCCCACGCCGACCGCAACCCCCAAGCCGACGACGTCGCCCACGCAAACTCCAACCCCGACTCCCACGACGCCGACCCCCGCGCCGACGACGCCTGCGCCCACCACGCCCACGGGGACGGCGGGCTCGCTCGCGATCGGCACGGCCTCGTACACCGCTCCGGCCGGCGCCATCTACGTCGCGACCACCGGCAGCGACAGCGCTGCCGGCACCTCAAGCGCCCCGGTCAAGACCATCCAGCGCGGCGTCGACCTCGCCCCCAGCGGCGGCACCGTCGTCGTCCGGGGCGGCACCTACCGCGAGACCGTGACCATCGGCAAGTCCGTCACCGTGCAGAACTACGCCAAGGAGGCCGTCTGGCTCGACGGCTCGTCGCCGGTCACCGGCTGGGTCGCCGACGGCGCCATCTGGCGCAAGGACGGCTGGACGACGCGCTTCGACAGCTCCCCCACCTACACGCAGGGCGCCAAGGACAGCACGGCCGCGAGCTGGGGCTTCGTGAACCCCGACTACCCCATGGCCGCGCACCCGGATCAGGTCTTCGTCAACGGAGCCTCCCTGGAGCAGGTCAAGTCGAAGAGCCTCGTCAAGGCGGGCACCTTCTACCTCGACCAGGCCACCTCGAAGCTGTACATCGGGACCAATCCCACGGGGAAGACGGTCGAGGCCAGCACCATCGTCAAGGCGATAAACGTCCGCGGCGCCAACACCACCGTGCGCGGCATCGGCGTCCGCCGCTTCTCGCCGTCGGTGTTCCACATGGGTTCCATCACCGTCGAGCAGCCGGGCGCAACCTTCGAGAACGTTACGATCGTCGACGCCGCCACCACCGGCATCAGCATCCTGCGGGAGAAC
>CAYVWO010000322.1:0-3269 GCA_964455495.1 uncultured Tessaracoccus sp. | reverse complement strand
GGCGTCCAGCTGCATCATCTGCCCGACCTTCTCCTCGGTGGTCATCCGGCCGAGCAGGTCGGCGACGCGCTGGGCGACGGGCAGGGCGGGGTCCAGGTAGGGCGCATTCATGGCGCCATCCTCTCACGAAACCTTGACGAGCTATGGTTTTCGGGCATACTCCGACACGAGTCGCGCGGCCGAAGACGGGCCGCGCCCCGAAGCCACATTGGAGTGCACATGACGGACACCGCAGCCCCCGACGCCACGCCTGCCCCCTCGTGGGCCAGTCCCGAGACCGAGGCGCGCGTCGAGGCCCTACTCGGCGAGATGACCATCGACGAGAAGATCGCCTACGTCACGGGCGAGGTGAACTGGAACTACGGCTTCTACGCCCGCGCGCTCGAACGCCTCGGGCTGCCCGCCATCCAGATGGCCGACGGCCCCGCCGGCGTGCGAATCAACAAGGGCGACGTGCACGGGGGAACGGCAACCATGCTTCCCGCGCCCATCGCCCTGGCCGCCACCTGGGAGCCCGAGAACGCGCGCGCGTACGGCACGGTCGTCGGCACCGAGTGCCGCGCCACCGATCACAACGTCTCGCTCGGACCCGCCGTCGACATCGCCCGCGTTCCCGTGGGCGGGCGCACCTTCGAGTCCTACGGCGAGGACCCGGTGCTGACCTCGCGGATCGGCGTCGCCTTCGTCCAGGGCGTCCAGGCGCAGGGCGTGCAGGCCTGCGCCAAGCACTACGCTGCTGCGCGACATCCTGCGCGACCGCCTGGGCTTCCGCGGCTGGATCATGAGCGACTAAGGCGCGAACCACTCCACCGCGCAGTCCGCGAACGCGGGCCTCGACCAGGAGCAGCCCGGCGAGGGCCACTGGGGCGGCCAGCTGTGGCAGGCCTGGAACAACGGCGAGGTCTCCGAGGCCGTGCTCGACGAGAAGGTCCGCAACATCCTGCGCCCGCTGGTCGGCCTCGGCCAGATCGAGAACCCCACCGTCATCGAGGAGTTCGACGTCGACGGCCACCACGCCGTCGCCCAGCGCATCGCCGAGGAGGCGATGGTGCTGCTCCGCAACGACGGCGTGCTCCCGCTCAGCGGGGTGCGCACGGTCGCGCTGATCGGCCCCGACGTCGACGGCGTCGGCGCCCAGGGCGGCGGCAGCTCGATGGTCCGCGGGACCAAGGGCGTCTCGCCGATCGAGGGCCTGCGGCGCGCCCTCGGCGACGACGTCGAGATCGTGACCGCCTACGGGTCCGACCCGGTCACCCCCGGCGCCCTGCTCGCCGGCCCGGACGCCATCCCGTCGAGCTTCTTCCGCACGCCCGACGGCGATCGCGGCCTCCGCGGCGAGTTCTGGACCAACACGAGCCTCGAAGGCGAGCCGTTCCTCGTCCGCAACGAGGCTCCGATCGAGTTCAACCTCGGCTTCCACAACTTCCCCGGCTTCAACGCCAGCTCGCCGCGCTACGAGCGCCTGCCCGGGGAGTTCAACGGCCAGTGCTCGATGCGCTTCACCGGCACCTTCACGGTCCCCGTGACCGGCGTCTACGAGTTCGCGATCACGCGCCTCGGCAGCTACTCGTTCTCGCTCGACGGCGTGTCCTACGCGGCGGAGAAGGCCGAGCGCGACGACGACATGGCACCCCTCCCGCCGATGGCCGGCAGCGGCTTCGCGGGAAGCGGCGGCCTCAACGGGGGCGGCGGCGACGGCACCACGACCACGGAGTGGATCAGCCTGACGCTCGAGGCGGGCCACGCCTACGAGTTCCGGTTCGACTACGCGGCCGACGACCCGTCCCAGGGCTTCCTGATCGGCCCCCGGGTCCGCCTGGGCTGGGTCCCGCCGGAGGGCGTCTTCGCGCCCGAGGTTGAGGAGGCCGCCGCCATCGCGAGCGGCGCCGACGTCGCCGTCGTCGTCGTGCGCACCTACGAGGCCGAGGCCGACGACCGCCCGCACATGGGCCTGCCCAGCGGCCAGGACGCCATGGTCAAGGCCGTGCTCGCCACCGGCACCCCGACGGTGCTCGTTCTGATGACCGGCAGCCCGGTCAACACCACGAAGTGGGGCGGCCAGCCGGCCGCGCTGCTGCAGGCGTGGTTCCCCGGCCAGGCCCAGGGCGACGCGCTCGCCCGCGTGCTGACCGGCGCAGCCGAGCCCGGCGGCCGACTGCCGCTGACAATCCCGGCCTCCATCGACGACACCCCGGCCGCCGACCCGCGCACCTACCCGGGCGCCGACGGCAGCGTTCACTACGACGAGGGGGTATTCGTCGGGTACCGGGCGGTCGGGACGGATGGCCCCACGCCCGCGTACCACTTCGGGCACGGGCTGGGATACACGACGTTCGCGTACTCGGACCTTGAGGTCGCCCCGGGCGAGGGCGACGACGTCGCGACGGTGGCGCTCACGGTGACCAACACCGGCGGGCGCGAGGGCTCCGAGGTGGTCCAGGTCTACGTCGGCGCGCTGCCCGTCCCGGTCAAGACGCCGGAGCGCCAGCTCGCGAGCTTCGCGAAGGTACGACTCGCGCCGGGGGCCTCCCAGCGCGTCGAGGTCGCGGTCCCGCGCCGCGCCGTTTCGTACTTCGACGCCGACGCCCACGACTGGGCCTCCGCCTCTGGCGAGGTCGCCCTGCTGGTCGGCGCCTCGTCGAACGACATCCGCCTGAGCGGGAGCGTCGCCGTCTAGTTCCCGCTCCTTGAGCCGGCCGCAAGCGAAGCGCGCGACCGCGTCGAAAGGTAGCAACGCACCTTGAGCCGGGCCGTAAGCGAAGCGCGCGACCGCGTCGAAAGGCCAACAAACGAACGGGGCCCGACACATCGTCGGGCCCCGCTTCTTTCTGTGGATGCTCAGGCGCGGACCGCCGCGATGGCGTCGACCACGTAGTCCAGGTTTCCGGAGTTCAGCGCGGCGACGCACATGCGGCCGCTATCCAGGCCGTAGACGCCGTGGTCGGCGCGGAGCGCCACCATCTGGGCCTTCGTCAGGCCCGAGTAGCTGAACATGCCGAGCTGGTCGGCGATGAAGCCCATGTCGTCGATGCCGCGGGCGATCAGCCCGCCGACGAGGCCGTGGCGCATCCGCTTGATCCGCTCGCGCATCTCCCCCAGCTCGCCGGCCCAGGAGGCGCGGAGCTCGTCGTCGGCGAGCACCGTCGCGACGAGGGCCGCGCCGGTGGTGGGCGGGTTCGAGTAGTTGGTGCGGATCACGATCTTCAGCTGGCTGAGCACCCGCTTCGCGACGTCGGCGTCCTCGGCGATCACGGAGAGGGAGCCGACGC
>CAYVWO010000321.1:1784-3299 GCA_964455495.1 uncultured Tessaracoccus sp. | reverse complement strand
CGCGGGACGCGGCGAGTAGGCTGCCGGGGATGACGCGGCGCAGGGAGGAGAAGTAGAGGAAGGACACGCTGCGGCCGGGGATTCGGCACACTATGGCCTACACCGTGCCGGAGCACAGGACGGTGCCGAACCTCCTGCCCGAGTCGGCGGACTTCGCGGCGATGCCGCACGTGCTCGCGACCGGGTACATGGTGGGCATCATCGAGTGGGCGTGCATGGAGGCGCTGCATGGGCACCTCGACGAGGGTGAGATCACGCTCGGCACGCACGTCGACCTGTCGCACGTCGCGCCGACGCTCCCGGGATCGACGGTGACGATCGAGGTCGAGCTGACGGCCGTCGATCGGCGCGCGCTCACGTTCGACATCGTCGCGCGCGACGAGAACGCGGTGATCAGCACGGGATCGCATCAGCGCGGAGTCGTGGATCGTGCGCGCTTCGAGGGCCGCTTGGGCCGACCGCGGGGCGAGTGAGGTGATCGTCCGGCGGCCAGCCGCCGAGGGAAGATAGTCTCGCCTCATGACGAATCCCTTCGACGATCCCGAGGTCAAGGCGGCGATGGCGCAGGCCGGGATCGTCCACAAGCCCGGCATGGCGGAGGAGCTGCTTTCTCAGCTCGCGCCGCTGTTGGCCGCGGACGGTATCGACCTGGACAACCTGGCGGAGGACGTCGACCTGGACACCCTCAACGCCGCGCTCGGCAGCGCCGTCGACAAGCACAACGCGTCGCTGGTGACGCCGTTCGGGCTGCGACGCGAGCAAGCCGTCGAGGTGCTTCGGGATTTCGCGGTGGCGCTGGCACTCGGCGATGAGCACGAGGCCTCTCTCGTCCTCAACGAGGTCCAGCCCGACGAGAGTGCGGAGCTTCCGGCGATCTCGCACGTGATCGGGACCGGGCTGATGCTCCTCGACGAGTGGCACACCGACGCCCGGCTCAAGAAGGCGTTGGCGAAGGCGCGCGTGCCGCGTTGGGACCGGCCTTCGCAGGCGGCGGGGCGGGAGATTCTGGCCCTGGCGCGTCGGGGCCGCGCCTTTGCGAAGGTGGATGACCTGATCGGGAGGCACGCCGGGCTCGCGGTGTACGAGGGGGCGGCTCTCGTCGTCGCCGGATCGGTGATGGCGCTGTCCGCATACCGGAAGGTCTCAGTTGCACAGGCTGCGGCCGAGCTGTTTCCGAGCGAGAACGCGGGGCGCCCGGGGCTGCGACTTGTCTCCGACGCGTCTGAGAGCGCGTTCGTCAAGCCGACATCCCCAGCCGGCAAGCTGACGCCTCCACCCGGGGTGGAGGCGCTGGTGAGTGGCTTCCGGGAGTATCTGGACCGTACGGGCATGTACTCGGGGCCGAGCGCTGAGGACGAGGTACGCGTGTTCGAGGCCGTTGCGGCCATTGGAGTTGAACGCGGCCTCGACCTGCGGCGCGCGGGAGACGTCATCGCCCTGTTCCGCGAGTTCGACGACGCTGAGGCTGAGTGGGACGACGCGACGGCCTTCGTGCTGCTCAGCACGCTGCACGAC
>CAYVWO010000321.1:0-1774 GCA_964455495.1 uncultured Tessaracoccus sp. | reverse complement strand
CAGGCGGATACCGCGCGCAACTCGAGCCCCTGGGATGACCTGTGCGACGAGATGACCGATGCTCTGGATGAGCGGTCCAGCGACGAGCCGCCGTTCCTTGGCTTGCTGGCAGATGTCGTTCAGAGCGCCAATGAGATAGCGCCGGAAGTGCGCCGGGCCGCTGTCGTGAAGCTGAAGATCGTGTCAGGGGTTCCGCAGCTCTTGGCCTGGGTCGGGCGTGGCCGGAAGGTCACCCAGGCCGGAGCCGTGCGGCGCGCGGACATTGAGCTGGTGGCGGGGATGATCGGGGTTGCCGCCGTCGGTGTCGCGAAGACGCCTCCGATGCGCTTCGACTTCGGTGAAAGGCGGAAGGGCCCCGTCTATGCGCTGAGCATGTTCGAGGTGCCGCAGCTGCCGAACTGGTGGGACGCGCTGAACGCCGTCGGCGTGATCCAGACGAACACGTCGAGCGTCAAGCCTGGACCGGACGCGGAGGTCTGGACGGCCAAGAACGGGCCCGACGAGGAGAAGGCGGACTTCCTCGTCGGCATGTTCGTCGCCTACACGCTCATGGCGGACCTCGACAGCTCGGGCGCGTACTTTGCGACCGAGATGTTCGCCACTGCGGTCACCGAGCTCCTCGGCCTCCTCGCCCCTGACCAGATGCCGGAGGAGACACAGCTGTCGCCGTTCCCGTTCGGCAGGACGCGTGCCATGCGGGATCTCGTCGAGAGCGGGTTGATCGTCGAGCACGAGGATGGGTGCAAGGAGATTCCCGTCGCGCTCAGGAGCGTGGTCGCACGCGGCGTGATGATGGCCCTGGCGTTGACCTCATCGCAGGAGGGCGACGTCGACGACCTGTGACCGAACGCGGTCTGCCGCACGTAGGCGTCCCGCTCGGCAGCGCGGGTCTGGTCCTACTCCTGCTATCGAGACATGACGACGTGGATCACGCCCGACGGTGACGTGATGCTCTCGACGCGGCTGAAGTTGTTCTCGATGCTTTCCAGGCCGTCCCAGAGGTTGACGCCGCGGCCGGCGATGATCGGCACGACGACGAGGTGCAGGTAGTCGATGAGGTCGGCGGCGAGGAACTCCTTGACCGTCGTCGGCCCGCCGCCGATGCGGATGTCGCCGGGTGCCAGTTCGTGGGCGGCGGCGACGGCTTCGTGGGGTGTGGCGTCGAGGAAGTGGAAGGTGGTGTCGCCCACCTCCAGCGGCGGGCGCGGGTGGTGGGTGAGGACGATGACAGGCGTGTGGAATGGGGGATTGTCGCCCCACCAGCCCTTCCAGCCGTCGTCGGTCCAGGGCCCGCGCGACGGCGTGAACTTGTTGCGCCCCATGATCTCGACGCCGATGCCGTCGCTCCAGCCGCGGACGAACGCGGCGTCGATGCCCTCGGCGACCCGGCCGCCGCCGTGAACCGCGCTGCCCATGGGCGTGTCGAAGAACCACTCCATGAGTCGACCGCCGAGGTGCCCGAAGGGTGCCTCCAGGCTCTGTCCCTCGCCGGTGGCGTAGCCGTCGAGCGAGATCGCGAGGTGATGTACCCGTTGTGCCATGGTGGCCTCCTGTCTGTGAGCGAACCATCGCTACTGCTAATCCTCGTACGGGGATCGGCGTCGCGATAGGGGTGAGCTTTCGCCTCTTGCTCAATGGTCGGACGAACCGTCGAATGAGGTCGAGCGTCTCGGTACTTTTCTCCAGGGGGGCGAGAGTCGCGAAGATTCACCTCAATGGCATGAGATATCTCCCGACACGTGGTGGCTTATGGAACAGGAACTGAGCGAGTCGC
>CAYVWO010000320.1:0-3355 GCA_964455495.1 uncultured Tessaracoccus sp. | reverse complement strand
GCGACGACGACGGCGGCCGCCGCGTCGGCGTCCTCGACGGCGACCACGCCGGCCAGCAGGCGATCGAGCGCCCCCGCCAGGTCGGCGGGTGCGGAGACGAGCGCCCTGGCCGCGAGGCCCGACACGGGATGCGGGGCGGGTGCCGGCGCGCCCGCCACCACCAGCGGCGCCCGGCCCAGCCCGCCCGCGGCGAGGTACCCGGCGGCCCCGACCGCGCCGTCCAGGCCGTGCACGACGACGGCCTCGGCCGCACCGCGCAGGGCCGCGTCGATGGCGGCCTCCCAGCCCGCCTCGACGGTGAGCCGCTCGCTCAGCCGCCCCTGGACCTCCGGCCGCCCAGAGCCGAGCAGCTCCGCCGCCCCGTCCTTGCGCTCGCTCATGAGGCGCAGCGCCTCGACGCGCGCGCCCAGCGCGGCGCGCGCCTTCGCGTTGTCCGCCTCCCGGGCCTTGACGGCGTGGGCCTCGGCGTCGGCGGCCTCCACGAGGGCCGCGGCGCGTTCGTAGACGGCGTCGAGGTCCGACTCGGAGGCGCCCAACCCCGCCAGCGAGGACTCGGTCTCGTGATAGCTTCGCGCGGCGTGCTCCGCCCGTGCCTCCGCCTCGCCGCGGCGGGCCTCCAGGCGGGAGACCTCCTCGCCGGAGGCCTCGAGGCGCGCCTGCGTGCTCGACACCCGGCCCGCCAGGCGGGCGAGGCCCTCGCGGCGGTCCGCGATCGCGCGCAGCGCGGCGCTGTAGGCCTGCTCCGCCGCGGAGTGCTCGTGCTCGGCCCCGCCCCGCCGCAGCGTCGCGTCGGTCAGCGCGCCGTTGGCCTCGTCGGCCTGGGCGCGGAGCCCCTGCTCGCGGGCCCGGAACTCGGCCGCCTCCGCCTCCAGCGCCTCGGGATCGCGCCCGCCGACGTCGAGCGCGGGCTGGTTCTCCCCCATCCGCATCCGCTCGGCGGAGATCGAGATGGTGGTGCCGACGCGCTCCCGCAGGGCGGCGAGGGCGTACCACTGCTCCTGCGCGGCGTCGAAGTCCGCGGCGGCGGCCCGAAGCCTGCGCTCGGCGGCCTCCTCGCCGGCCTGCGCCTGGGCGACGGCCTGCTCGGCCCGGGCGCGCGCCTCGGCCGCGGCCGCCTCGTCGGCGAGCTCCGCGGCCAGCTGCGCCTGTGCCGAGGCCAGGTCGTCGGCCAGCAGGCGGGCCTTGGCGTCACGCAGCTCCGCCTGGATGACCGCGGCCTTCCGCGCGGCCTGCGCCTGCCGGCCCAGCGGCTTCAGCTGGCGAGCCAGCTCCGCGACAAGATCCTGCAGCCGCTCGAGGTTCGCCCTCGTCGCCTCCAGCTTCCGCAGCGCCTTCTCCTTGCGCTTGCGATGCTTGAGGACGCCCGCGGCCTCCTCGATGAAGCCGCGGCGCGACTCCGGCGTCGCCTGCAGGATGGCGTCCAGCTGCCCCTGCCCGACGATGACGTGCATCTCGCGCCCGATGCCGGAGTCGCTCAGCAGCTCCTGCACGTCGAGCAGCCGCGCGGTGGCGCCGTTGATGGCGTACTCGCTTCCCCCGCTGCGAAACATCGTGCGGGTGATGGTGACCTCGGTGTACTCGATCGGCAGCGCCCCGTCGGAGTTGTCTATGGTCAGCTCCACCTCGGCGCGGCCCAGCGGCGCGCGCGTCGCCGTCCCCGCGAAGATGACGTCCTCCATCTTGCCGCCGCGGAGCGACTTGGCGCCCTGCTCGCCCATCACCCAGCTGAGCGCGTCGACCACATTCGACTTGCCGGAACCGTTGGGCCCGACGACGCAGGTGATGCCCGGCTCGAACACCAGCGTCGTGGCCGAGGCGAAGGACTTGAACCCGCGCAGGGTGAGCTTCTTGAGGTACATCGCTAGCGTCCGGCCTCCTCCGGAGCCGCGGCCAGCCTGTGGCTGCGGACGGCACGGAAGGTCCAGAACTTGTTGAGCAGGAAGCTGACGGGCAGCGTGCACGCGATCATGATCAGCTGGGCCCAGTACAGCTTCGTGCGGAGCCCGGTGGAGTTGTCGAAGATGTGGCTCGGCAGCTCGATCGGCGAGCGGTCCCACATCAGCGCGGTGAGCAGCACCATCCCGATGCCCTGCGCGGCGAGGCCGACGGTGAGGAACGGGCCGTACTCGCGCCACCAGCCCGCGTGGCGGTGCGAGCCGAACGTCCACAGCCGGTTGAGCTGGAAGTTGAAGAGGTTGGCGACGAGGAACGCGACCATGCTCATCACGTGGTACCAGCGGATGTTGAACGGGGTGCCGGGGATGGACCACCAGGCGCCCTCGCCGTGCGCCGATCCCGGCCAGATCACGGGGTAGCCGTGGCGCTGCACCCAGATGACGACCATGTTGACGAGCACGCCGGAGCCGCCGACGAGGCCGAACTTCACGAACTGCCACAGCGACCGGCGCTGGCGCTCAGACAGCGCGGTCACCGGGCCACGCCCCGCGGGAGGCGCTGGCAGCGCGGGCACAGGAACGAGCTGCGGTTCATGAACGGGCGGCGCACGATCGGGGCGCCGCAGCGCCCGCACGGCTCACCCTCGCGCCCGTAGGCCTCGAGCGAGCGGGCGAAGTACCCGGACTCGCCGTTGACGTGCACGTACAGCGCGTCGAACGACGTCCCGCCCTGCGCCAACGCCTCGGCCATGACGTCGGCCGCGGTCCTGACCAGGGCGACGGCCTGCCGCGGGCCGATCTCGTCGCCGGGGGTCTCGAAGTGGGTCTTGGCGCGCCAGAGGGTCTCGTCGGCGTAGATGTTGCCGATGCCGCTGACCAGCCGCTGGTCGAGCAGCGCGCGCTTGACGGCGGTGCGCCGCGTCCGGAGCCTCCGGCCGACGGCGGCGGCGTCGAAGTCGGGATCGAACGGGTCCAGCGCCACGTGGCCGACGGGGCAGGCGCCCTCTCCCGGCCGCCAGTCCAGCCCACCGAACATCCGCTGGTCGACGAAGCGGAGCTCCGCGCCGTCGTCGAGCAGGAATAGGGCGCGGGTGTTGGGCAGCAGCGGGTCGCCGACCCGGTTGACGCGGAACTGGCCGCTCATGCCCAGGTGGACGACCAGCGCGTCGTCGCCGAGCTCCAGCCACAGGTACTTGCCGCGGCGGCGGACGTGGTCGATGGTGCGCCCGGCGAGGTCGCGCGCGAAGCCGTCGGGGCCGACGGGGTGGGTGCGGACGGGCCGCGGATGCAGGACCCGGACCGCCTCGATGGTCCTGCCCTTGGCGTGGGTCTCGAGGCCGCGGCGCACCACCTCGACCTCGGGCAGCTCAGGCACCGCCCAGCTCCCGCACGGCGATCCGGGCGGCGATCTGCTCGGCCCGCTTCTTGCTCGGCGCCACGCCGGTGCCCCGGGGGTGCCC
>CAYVWO010000319.1:0-3368 GCA_964455495.1 uncultured Tessaracoccus sp. | reverse complement strand
GAGCGCCAGCGCCCAGAAGTCACCCAGCCGCCTCGGGTCGGCGGCATCCATGGTCAGTGTGAAGGTCATGACCCATCGTCGCACCGAACGGCGTTTTCAGTGATGGATCTGGTGCCAATGACGGCACCAGATCCATCACTGAGAACGCCCCCTTCCTCACCCCTCCATCAGCCCGCTTCAGAACTTGACGTGCGTCAAGGAAAGAGACCTCGATCATGCGTAATTTCGAGGTCAAGATCACCCCGAAGGACGCATCATGAACAAGATCCACACTTGGCTCCACGGCCGCTGGGCCGTGCCCGCCATCTCCGGCGTCGCCATCGTCGCCTCCCTCATCGCCGACAAGCTGGGCGCGACCACCGTCGGCAACATCCTCATGCTGGCGGCCGCCGTCGTCGCCGGCCTGCCCATCGCCATCAAGGCCTTCCGATCGCTGATGGTCAAGCACATCAGCATCGACCTGTTGGTCTCCGTCGCCGCCATCGGCGCGATCCTCGTCGGCAACTTCTGGGAGGCCGCGGCGGTCACGTTCCTGTTCGCCGTCGGCGGCGCCCTCGAGGCCGCGACCCTCAACAAGACCCGTTCCGCGTTGGCCGAGCTCGTGGCCGTCGCCCCCGACACCGCGATCGTCCTCCGCGATGGCCAGCAGGTGGAGATCTCCGCCTACGAGGTCAAGCCGGGCGAGACCGTCCTCGTGAAGAACGGCGCCAAGGTGCCCGTCGACGGCGTCGTCATCGGCGGCAACGGCGCCATCAACGAGGCGTCCATCACCGGCGAGTCCATCCCGGCCGAGAAGAGCGACGGCGACCAAGTGTTCGCCGGCACGATCTCCACGGGCGGCTTCCTCCAGGTCGAGGCACGCGGCGTCGGCGCCCACACCACGCTGGCGCGCATCATCCACCGCGTCGAGGAGGCGCAGGACGCCAAGGCCAAGACCCAGAAGTTCATGGACCGCTTCTCGAAGTGGTACACCCCCGGGATCATGGTGCTGGCGCTGGTCGTCGGGCTCATCACCCGCGACGTGACCCTCGCCCTGACGCTCCTGGTCATCGGCTGCCCCGGCGCCCTGGTCATCTCGATCCCCGTGTCGATCGTCGCCGGCATCGGCCGCGGCGCCCGCGACGGCATCCTCATCAAGGGCGGCGAGTTCCTCGAGACCTCCGCCAAGATCACCGCCGTCGCGCTCGACAAGACCGGCACCCTCACCGAGGGCAAGCCCAAGCTGACCGACGTCGTCGTCCTCGACCCGTCCCTCTCCGCCGACGAACTCCTCACCATCGCCGCCCGCGCCGAGGCCGGGTCCGAGCATCCGCTCGCCCGCCCGATCATCGACGGCGCCGTCGCCCGAGGCCTCGAGGTGGGCGGCCTGCCCACTCACACCGAGCCGGTCGCCGGCCAGGGCATCGTCGTCGAACTCGACGGCCAGCGCGTCGCCATCGGCAACACCCGCCTGCTCGACGCCGAGGGCGTCGAGGCCCCGACCTCCGTGCTCGATGACCTGTCCGCCCAAGGTCGCACCCCGATGGCGATCGCCATCGACGGCCGGCTCGCCGGCGTGGTCGCCGTCGCCGACAAGATCCGCGACGACGCCGCCGAGATGATCCGCCGCCTGCACGCCAACGGCGTGAAGAAGGTCGTCATGCTGACGGGCGACAACCAGCGCGTGGCCGACGCCGTCGGCGCCCAGGTGGGGGTCGACGAGGTGCACGCGGGCCTGCTGCCCGAGGACAAGCTCGACATCGTCGCCAAGCTCCAGCGCGAGGGCCATGTCGTCGCGATGGTGGGCGACGGCGTCAACGACGCCCCCGCCCTGGCCACCGCGGACATCGGCGTGGCCATGGGTGCCGCGGGTACCGGGGTCGCGATCGAGACCGCCGATATCGCGCTCATGAAGGACGACCTGCTGAAGCTCCCCCAGGCGGTCCGCCTCGCCCGCCGCACCGTCGCCAACATGAAGCAGAACATCACGGTGGCCTTGGTGGTCGTCGCGACGCTGCTCGCCGGCGTCCTCTTCGGCGGCGTCACGATGGCGATCGGCATGCTCGTGCACGAGGCCTCCGTGCTGGTGGTCATCGTCAACGCGATGCGCCTCCTCCGCAGCGAGAACCCGCGTCGCCCGAAGGCCGCCAGCCCGGCGAAGACCGTTGTCAGCCCCGATCGCGAGCTCGTCAACCAGCCCTGATCCGAACTTGATCCAGATCAAGGAACGCAACCCCGCAACTCCGTACAGTCACAGACATCAGCCACGAAAGGACACACCATGACCGCGCAGACCACCACCCACACCATCCTTCGCGCCGAGGGCTTCTCCTGCCCCTCGTGCGTCACCAAGATCGAGAAGCAGGTTGGCCAGCTCGCCGGCGTCGAAAACGTGAAGGTGCACTTCGCCTCGTCCCGCATCGAGGTTGACCACGACGCCGAGCGCACCAGCGCGCAGGACCTGGTCGACACCGTCGCCAAGGCCGGCTACAAGTCGAAGGTCTCCGCCTTCTGAGCCAGCCCCCACCAACCCACGAGCCCCCGGCCAGCCACACCCGGGGGCTCGTTGTCGTCTATCCGACGGCGCGCGCCACGACGGCGAACGTCGGCGACGCCGCGTCGAAGGGACCGCCGGCCGCGTCGCCGACGACCTGCTCCACCTCGAAGCCAACCGCATTGAGCTCCGCCTCGACCTCCGCCACGGGGAGGCAGTGGGTCCAGTTCCAGAACTCCCGCACGTGGCCGTCGCGCTCGATGACGTAGCGGTCGAGCATCAGCCGCAGGTGTGGGTAGGTCCACCGCTCATGCACGCCTCGGTACGGGCTGGGCGCCCAGAAGCCGCGCTGCAGGTCGGCCTCCTCGCGCCGGAACTCGGTGGGATCGAAGCGGGCGGCAGCGGTGACGTCGAACGCCACGCGACCTCCGGGTCGGAGTGCCTCCCGAACGCGCCGCAGCAACACGGCCCGCTGAGAGGGGCTGAGGACGCAGTAGTCCCCGTAGATGAGGATGGCGGCGTCGTGGCCCGACCCGAGGTCGGCCTCGAGGTAGCTGCCCTCGAGAGTCCGCACGGGCAGATCCTCGGCAGCGGCAGCGGCGCGCAGGTGCTCGAGCGAGAGCGGGGCGACATCGACGGCGAGCACCTCAACGCCTCGACGCGCGAGGCGAATCGCGTAGAGGCCGGGGCCGGAGCCCAGGTCCAGAAGGCGGGCGCCGTCGCTCAGTTGGAGCGCGGAGAACAACCACTCGGCGGAGCGGTCGATGAACTCGTGCCGACGGGACGACGCGTTGGTGTCGGGGTCCAGGTGGTGGGTGAGCATGCGCGCGGAGATGTGCGGGTCGGCCCAGAACTCCGGCGTGGTGTAGACGCTGAACGGCTCGGGTCGTCCGGT
>CAYVWO010000318.1:0-3393 GCA_964455495.1 uncultured Tessaracoccus sp. | reverse complement strand
CATCGACCAGCGGTTCGGCCGCGGTGTCGTGCTGCAGGAGGCGATCAACGACGCGATCCCGCCGGCGTACAACGCGGCGATCGACGAGGCCAAGGTCATCCCGATGGCCCAGCCTGAGGTCGAGGTCACCAAGCTCGAGGACAAGGAGCTCATCGAGTTCGTCGCCGAGGTCGACGTCCGCCCCGAGATCACGCTGCCGGACTTCGCGACCGTGACCGCCACCGTCGACAACGTCGAGGACCTCGACGAGATGGTGCAGGAGCGCCTCGACATCCTGCGCGAGCGCTTCGCGACGACCACCGAGGTCGACCGCGCCGCCGCCGACGGCGATGTGCTGAACATCGACCTGGTCGCCTCGCAGGACGGCGAGCCGCTTCCTGAGGCCACCGCCGAGGCCATCACGTACAAGATCGGCCAGGAGAACATGCTGGAGGGCCTCGACGCCGCCGTCACGGGCCTCAAGGCCGGCGAGTCGGTCACCTTCACCTCGACCCTTGTCGGCGGCCAGTTCCGCGGCCAGGACGCCGAGATCGAGGTCACCGTCAACGCCGTCTCGGAGCAGGAGTTGCCCGAGGTCGACGACGAGTTCGCCCAGCTCATCTCCGAGTTCGACGCCGTCGACGACATGCTGGCCGACCTCCGCAAGGGCGTCGAGCAGCAGGCCAAGGCCGAGCAGCTCGCCGACGCGCGCGACAAGGTGCTCGAGGCCGTCCTCGAGGCCACCTCGTTCGACCTGCCCGAGGGCGTCCTGAAGAACGAGCAGGAGGCGCGCCGGGGCGAGGTTCGCCGCCAGCTGGCCAACGGCGGCCTCACCGTCGAGCAGTACCTCGAGCAGGCCGAGGACGAGGACGCAGAGGACGAGGACGCCTTCTGGGCGACCATCGACGAGCGCGCCGAGCAGGCCCTCAAGGCCCAGGTCGTTCTCGACGTCTTCGCCGACGAGAACAAGGTCGACGTCTCGCAGCAGGAGCTGACCGAGCTGATCTTCCGCAAGGCGCAGCAGAACCGTACCTCGCCGCAGGACGAGATCAACCACATGATGGAGCACGGCCACATGCAGGAGTGGATGCAGGAGGTCCGGCGCAGCAAGGCGCTCGCCGCGATCGTCGCCGCCGCCTCCGTGACGGACGCCGACGGCAACATCGTCGAGACCGCGCCCGCGGCCGACGAGGAGCCCGAGGACGAGGCTGAGGTCGAGAACGAGGCTGAGGTCGAGAACGAGGCTGAGGTCGCGGACGAGGCTCCGGCCGTCGAGATCGTCCGTCCCGACGCCGAGTGACGCAACACACTCATTGAGCAAGGCCTCGGCGCGAAGCGCCCGGCCTGAGTCGAAATGATCGACAAGATCGCCGCCGACCCCACTCGGGTCGGCGGCGATCCCCGTCTCGGGGGTCGCTGTCCGTTCTCAGTGAACATGGCGCCGCTTGCCTTGGGCGGTTGGGATTAGCCGGTAAGTTAGCCGGGTGACTCAGACTCGAATCGACGACCCCCGCATGGCGGGCCCCGGTGGCGGCCTCGGGATGACGGACAACGTCTACCAGGCATTGCTGGCCAATCGGATCATCTTCCTCGGTTCAGAGGTGCGCGACGAGAACGCCAACGCGATCTGCGCGCAGATGCTCCTGCTGAACGCCGAGGACGCCCACAAGGACATCTACCTCTACATCAACTCGCCCGGTGGCTCGGTCGACTCCGGTATGGCGATCTTCGACACCATGCAGTGGATCAGCAACGACGTCGCCACCGTCGCCATGGGCCTCGCGGCGTCGATGGGGCAGTTCCTGCTCTCGGCGGGCACGCCCGGCAAGCGGTTCGCGCTCCCGCACAGCCGCATCATGATGCACCAGCCCTCCGGCGGGCTCGGCGGCACGGCCTCCGACATCCGGATCCAGGCCGAGCAGTCGCTGCATATCAAGCGCACCATGGCCGACCTCATCGCGAAGCACACCGGCCAGACGGTGGAGCAGATCGAGGCCGACTCGGACCGCGACCGCTGGTTCACCGCGGAGCAGGCACTCGAGTACGGCTTCATCGACCACGTCTACGAGCGCGCCTCGCAGATCACCTCGGAGGCTCCGAACCAGTGATGACCACCAACCTCATGCCGCAGGGCATCGCGCCGAAGGGCCCGGAAATGAACTACTACATCCCGCAGTGGGAGGAGCGCACCAGCTACGGCGTGCGGCGCGTCGACCCGTACACCAAGCTGTTCGAGGACCGCATCATCTTCCTCGGCACCCCCATCAACGACGACGTGGCCAACGCGGTCATGGCGCAGCTGCTATGCCTCCAGTCGATGGACCCCGAGCGGCAGATCTCGATCTACATCAACTCTCCCGGCGGCTCGTTCACCGCGCTGACCGCGATCTACGACACGATGCGCTACATCAAGCCCGATATCCAGACGGTGTGCCTCGGGCAGGCCGCGTCTGCCGCCGCGGTGATCCTCGCCGCGGGCACGAAGGGCAAGCGCCTCGCGCTGCCGAACTCGCGCATCCTGATCCACCAGCCGGCCACCGAGGGCGGCTACGGGCAGTCGTCGGACCTGGAGATCCAGGCCAAGGAGATCCTGCGCATCCGCTCCCTCATGGAGGAGATGCTGGCTGCCGACACCGGCCAGGAGGTGGCGAAGGTGAGCCGCGATATCGAGCGCGACAAGTACCTGACGGCCATCGAGGCCAAGGAGTACGGCATCGTCGACGATATCCTTCCCTCGCTGAAGGAACTCGGCTAAAGGCCGAAGCCAGCGGGCTGCCGCGGCCGGGTGTGTCCGCCCAGCCGCGGCGGCGCCCCCCGGGTAGGGTGGCGTCAGTACCAAAGGACAGTGGTTCCTCAACCGAAGGGGGTCAGGCGGCGTGGCACACATCAGCGAGTCCAGCGAGCTCTTCAAGTGCAACTTCTGTGGCAAGAGCCAGAAGCAGGTCAAGAAGCTGATTGCCGGGCCACACGTCTACATCTGCGACGAGTGCATCGGCCTCTGCAACGAGATCATTGAGGAGGAGTTCCCCGCCACCCACGAGTCCGTGTTGGGCGACGAGCTCCCGAAGCCCCGCGAGATCCGCGACTTCCTGGACTCCTACGTGATCGGCCAGGACAGGGCGAAGCAGACCTTGTCGGTGGCGGTCTACAACCACTACAAGCGGATCCAGGCCATGCAGGCGCCGCATGGCCGCCGCGGCGAGCACGACGACGTCGAGGTCGGCAAGTCGAACATCCTGCTGATCGGCCCCACGGGCTGCGGCAAGACCTACCTCGCCCAGACGCTCGCGCGGATGCTCAACGTGCCGTTCGCGATGGCCGACGCCACGGCGCTGACCGAGGCGGGCTACGTCGGCGAGGACGTCGAGAACATCCTCCTGAAGCTGATCCAGGCCGCCGACTTCGACATCGCCA
>CAYVWO010000317.1:1601-3394 GCA_964455495.1 uncultured Tessaracoccus sp. | reverse complement strand
TCGAGGGCACGCGTGGGTAGGCGCCGGGCGCGAGCGTCGGCAGGACGGCGAGGTGCGCGAGCAGGCAGGCCAGGTCATCCTCGCGCAGCCCCGGGCCGGCCGAGTCGACGTCGATGAACCGCAGGACATCGCCGTCGACGAAGATGTTGGCCTCGTAGCAGTCGCCGTGGGTGGGCACCGTCGACCCGTGACGGTCGAGGTCGAGGATGCCCTGAATGGTCCGGGCCAGCTCGTCGATCCGCGCCGACTCAGCCGGGGCGTGCTGCCGGGCGGTCGCGGCGTGGAAGTCGAGGCGCGCGCTCCACGAGGGGCGCAGCTTCAGGCCCGCGACGCCGTCGGGGAGGCCGTCGAGGAGCGCGAGGACGTCGGCCGGGGTGGGCACCGCGTCGTCGCCGACGAGGGCCTGGGCGAGGGAATGCCCCGCGGCGGCGGGGCTGACGAGGACGCCGGGCGCCGGCCGGGAGAGGATCGGGACGGCGACGTCCGCGGCGGCAAGCAGGTCTTGACGCTCGGCCAGCCGGTCGTCGTACCCGGAGCGCAGCACCTTGAGGTAGTAGTCGGCGCCGTCGGCCGTGGCGCGCAGGACCGCCCTGCGAAGCGGCCGGTAGCCCAGCAGCTCGACGTGCAGGGCCTCGGGGGCGGGGATGCCGGCCGCGGTGAGCCAGCCGAGCACCGTCTCCGGATCGCACGACGGCGCGAGGCCGGGCAGGCGCGGGTCGGCGGGGTGACGCCAGACCCGCAACACCGTCTCGCCCTGCCGGAGCGTGGCGACGGCGCCCCCGACCTCCGCGCTGGTGGCCACTAGGTGCTCGACGCGCACGTCGCCGGGGGCGGGCTCGTAGCTCACCGTGTAGACGGCGCTGACCTCGGAGCCGGGGCGGTAGTGCAGCTCGTCGAGCCGGGCCGCGAAGCCGGGGACGGACGCGTCCGGGTCCCCGGTGAGGGCAAGCTCGAGGAGCCCGGCCGCCTCGGGGGAGGTCAGCAGCCGGGTCTCCTCGAGGAGGGCGTCGATCATGCGGTCAGTCTGCCGACTGCGCGCTGACCGGCGACTGCGGGCTCACCGCGGAGACCGGAGACGTGGCGCTCACCGGAGACTTCGGAGACACCGGCGAGTTCGCGGTCAGCGGGCTCACCGGGGACTTCGGCGAGACCGGAGACTTCGCGGTCAGCGGCGACCGGGGCGTGACCGGGCTCTTCGCCGTCTGGGCGCTGACCGGGGTCTTCGCGGTCTGGGCCGTCGGGGCCGTGTTCGCGGTGTTCGCGGTCGGGGCGGTGTTGGCCGTCAGCGTGGTGACGCCCTGCGACGGGTCGGAGGTCGCGGTGGGGGCGGTCGCGGACGGCGACGCCGGGGCCGAGACGGCCGGTGTGGGGCTCTCGGTGGGGCGCTGGGTGTCGGCCCAGGCGAAGCCGCCGATGGCGGAGAGGCCGATGACGCCGGTGACGGCCCAGAGTGCGGTGCGCTTGGTATTCATGATGGTTCCTCCTGAAACTCGTTGTAGCTCGAAGGAAATCAGGCCCAGGTGAGCCGACGAGGAGAGGCGGATGAGAGTTCTCTCATCCATGGCACGAGCCTTTCGACACGGTCCGGGCGCTCCGCGCCGGGGACCGGCTCAAGGAGCGCGCGGCTCAGCCGAAGTGGTCCCACCCGGCGGCGCCGTCCCAGGGCCGGCCGTCTACGGTGACGCGGTCGCCCGCCGTCACGGCGCCGATCCTGCGCCACCCCTCGGGGAGCGCGGCCGTCGCCGGGAACGTGGCGGCCAGCGCGTGGTCCTCTCCCCCGGTCAGCACGAGGC
>CAYVWO010000317.1:0-1501 GCA_964455495.1 uncultured Tessaracoccus sp. | reverse complement strand
CCGGACCAGCCGAGCCGGCCGCAGACCGCGACGACGTCGCCCTCCCTCGCCCCCGCGCGGGTGACGGGCGCGCGACCCTCCAGGTCGCCGATCGCGGTAACGCACGCCACGATCTGCGCGGAGCTGGACAGGTCGCCGCCGACGAGGCTCACCCCCGCCGTCGCGCACTCCTCCTTGACGCCGGCCTCGAACTCCTCGACCCATCGCTGGTCGAGGTCCTTCGGCACCGCGAGCGCGACGACGACCGCGCTGGGCCTGGCGCCCATGGCCTCGACGTCGGAAACGTTGACGGCGACCGCCTTCCGCCCGACGGCGCGCGCGGGCGACCATTGCCGCCTGAAGTGCACGTTCTCGACGAGGATGTCCGTGGTCACGACCGTGTCCCCGGTGGGCCGGAGCACCGCCGCGTCGTCGCCGACGGAGAGGACGACGTCGTCGCCCACGGTGAGGCCCTCGGTGATGCGGGCGATCAGCTCGAACTCGCCCGCCACGTCAGCGCAGCCCCACGGGGCGCTCGAGCGCGAGGTCGATCAGGCGGCCCACCAGCTGGGAGTAGGTCAGGCCGGAGGCCTGCCAGAGCGTCGGGTACATCGAGATCTGGGTGAAGCCCGGCATGGTGTTGACCTCGTTGATGAAGATGCCGTCACCCGTCACGAAGAAGTCGGCGCGAACGAGGCCCTCGGCGTCGACGGCGACGAACGCCTCCTTCGCGAGCCGCCTCAGCCGCGCCGCGGTGCCCTCGTCGAGGACGGCGGGGGCGTCGAGCGCGGCGCCGTGCTCGTCGAAGTACTTGGCCTCGTAGTCGTAGAAGCCGTCCTCGGCCCGCACCCGGATCTCGCCGACGATGGAGGCGTCGCAGCCGAGCGGCGCGTCGGGGTTGCCGAGCACCGCGCACTCCAGCTCGCGCGCGCCGACGAAGCCCTGCTCGACGACGACCTTCGGGTCGAAGCGCTGGGCCTCGGCGATCGCGGCGTCGAGCTGCGACGGCTCGGTGACCCGCGAGATGCCGATCGAGGAGCCGCCCCGCGCGGGCTTGACGAACAGCGGGTACCCGAGCCGGCCGATCTCGGCGAGGACGGCGTCGCGGTCGTGCCGCAGGCGGTGCGCGGAGGCCACCACATAGGGCCACACGGGCAGGCCCGCGGCCTCGAAGGCCACCTTCATGAAGTGCTTGTCCATGCCGACGGCCGACGCGGTGACGCCGCTGCCGACGTAGCGGATGCCCATCATCTCGAACATGCCCTGGATGGTGCCGTCCTCGCCGTAGGGGCCGTGGAGCAGCGCGAAGGCGACGTCGACGCCGTGGATGTCGACCAGCTTCTCGCCGTCGCGGGTGGCGACCTCACAGCCGCGCTCGCCCAC
Organism: uncultured Tessaracoccus sp.; assembly: GCA_964455495.1. Lineage (GTDB taxonomy): Bacteria > Actinomycetota > Actinomycetes > Propionibacteriales > Propionibacteriaceae > Arachnia. The sequence continues at coordinate 139 of CAYVWO010000317.1, read as the reverse complement.
CATCCAGACGGCCTCGAACTCGGGCTCGGAGACCTCCGGGGCGACGCCGTCGACGATCCGGTAGCCGGCGATCGCGTCCAGCGGCACCTGGGTCCAGCGGCCCGTCCTCGTGATCCCGACACCCACCACCTCGAAGCGG
>CAYVWO010000316.1:3029-3420 GCA_964455495.1 uncultured Tessaracoccus sp. | reverse complement strand
GAGATCCGCCTCCGCGGCCAGGGCCGCGGCCCGGAGATACCGGGGAATGATGGAGCGGTCCGGCATCGTCGCGACGAGACCCGAGGTCAGCGGGGCGGCGAAGCTCGTCCCGATGGTTCCCGCGGGCTGCACGAGCCCGAGGTCGTGCCACACCGTCTGGCTGAACCCCGTGGGCTTCCCGGCCTGCGAGATCTCGCCGCCTTCTCTGGCGAGTGCCCGGACGTCCTTCACGAACCCGACGGAGACCACGCCCGTGACCAGGCCCGGCGAGTACACGTGCGAAAGGCTGTTGCCCGCGGCCGCGACGACGGTGCACCCCGCGGCGATGGCGCCAGCGACCGCCCGCTCGAGCGGGTCGGCCGGACGCGGGCGGAGCGCGGCGCGCCAGTCC
>CAYVWO010000316.1:2317-3019 GCA_964455495.1 uncultured Tessaracoccus sp. | reverse complement strand
CGCCGCCGGGATCGCGGTACGCCGCCCGCGCGACCTCGTCGTCGACGGCCTCTTTGTAGGGGATCGAGCGGCCCATGCTGAGGTTGATGACGTCGGCTCCGGCCTCGACGGCGAGGCCGATCGCCGCGACGATGCGCTCCTCGTCGAGGCCCTCGTCCGTGCCGACGGGCGCCAGCAGCAGGGTGGCTGCCGGAGCGACGGCGTGGATCAACAGGGCCACCGCCGAGCCGTGGGCGGTGCGGGCCTGGGGGTGGGTGTCGAACAGATGCGTCTGGGCGGCGAGGACGGGGAAGGACCGGTCGAACCCGGTGTCGATGACGGCGATCCGGCGCCCCTGCCCGAGGCGCCCCATCTCGTGCGCGAGCGCGACGGACTCCCAGAACGCGCCGAGCCGGGGGCCGTTGAACCGGTCGGCGTCGCGGTCGTAGCGGGCGAGGACCAGCCGCGCCGGGTCGACGCCGCCCGCGCGGGGACCGGCCTCGAGCGACAACTCGCGAGTGCGCGTCTCGTCCACGGGTGCCCCCAACCAATGAAGTTGCCTAACGTTCCTCCGTGAGCCCGACCGCTGTCAATAGCGATTCTGGACGACCGCAGATCCGGGATCGAACGGATGCGGCGGCAACGACGACGCGGGGTCAGGCTCCTCGGGCCTCGAGGAGGGCGAACGCCTCGTTGTCCCTCCGCAGCGCGGCCGCGGTGCCC
>CAYVWO010000316.1:0-2307 GCA_964455495.1 uncultured Tessaracoccus sp. | reverse complement strand
CGGTCGAACCCGGTGTCGATGACGGCGATCCGGCGCCCCTGCCCGAGGCGACGAGACGGCCGGCGTCGAGGACGGCGACGAACGTGGCGTCGTCGATGAGGTCGACGCGGTGGGTCACCTCGATCACGGTCGTCGGGCCCGGGAGGGCCGCCAGCCGGTCCCGCACCACGCGGGCGGTCGGGCCGTCGAGCTGGCTGAGCGCCTCATCGAGGACGAGCACGGACGGCCGCGCGACGAGGGCGCGCGCCAGGGCGATCCGCTGCCGCTGGCCGCCGGAGAGGGTCGAGCCGCGCTCGCCGATCCTCGTGGCGAGACCCTCCCGCAGGCCCGCGAGCCAGCCGTCCAGCGCGGCCACGCGCAGCGCGGCGACGAGGTCGTCGTCGGGGGCGTCCGGGGCGGCGAGACGGAGGTTGTCGGCGAGGGTTCGCGAGAGCATCGTCGGGCGTTGCGCCACGAACCCGACTCGCGAGCGGAGCTCACCCAGGGACAGGTGTGCGACGTCGACGCCGCCCAGGCGGACGGTTCCGGAGTCGGGGTCGAAGCCGCGGGGGAGCAGGTGCGCCAGCGTGGACTTGCCGCCGCCGGACACGCCGACCACCGCGCTCCAGGAACCGGAGGGGAAGGTGAGGGAGACGCCGTCGAGGGCCGGCCGCGCCGCGCCGGGGTAGGTCAGCGAGACGCCGTCGAGCGCCACGTCGCGCCCCGACGGCGCGGGCGCGGGATCCGCGGGATCGACGACGCGCGGCGGCGCCTCGACGACGGCGTGGACGCGTTCCGCGGCGGCGAAGGACTCGTCCAGCCCGGTGACGAAGTCGTCGATGCCCTGGGTGGGCTTCCACAAGCCGACCACGACGGCGGCCGCGACGGCGACGTCGCTCCCGAGTGAGCCGACGGCTTGCCCGACGGAGAGCAGCGCCACCAGCGATCCCAGCTGCAGGCCGGTGCCGAGCGCCGCCCGGAGCGCCTGCACTCGACCCGAGGCCCGGCGGGCGGCGGCGAGCTCGCGGCTCGCGGCGTCGAGGGAGGCGAGGCGCGCGTCGGCGAGGTCGAACGCGAGTACCTCGCGCAGGCCTTGCACGTCGTCGCCGAGATGGGCGGCGAGCGCGCCCCGGCGTCGGGCGGTGCGGCGGGCCGCGGCCCACGTCGCGGGGCCTGCGAGCCAGGGGACGACGAGCGCCGCGACGACGAACGGCGCGGCGGTTGTCGCCAGCGCGCCGTCGACGGCGACGCCGAGCCAGGTCAGGGCGACGGCGGGCACCACGACGGCGGACACCGCGGGAGGAAGCGTGTGGGCGAAGAAGACCTCGATCCGGTCGATGTCGCGCGTGGCGCGCTGGGTCAGCTCGGCGCCGGCCTGTCCGCGCGTGGCGGCCGGGGCCTGCGGGACGAGCCGATCGAAGAACAGGTCACGCAGCCGCTGCAGCGCGGTGAACGCCACCCAGTGCCCCGCGTAATGCTCGGCATAGCGCAGCGCGGCCTTGGCCAACGCGATGCCGACGAGCAGACCGATCACCGGCCAGAGCGAAGCGAACGTGCGGTTGTCCACGCCGACCGAGGAGAGGGCCGCGGTGATCCACGCCCACGCCAGGGCGGAGACGGCGGTGACGAGCAGCGCGACCCCGGCGAGCTGGCCGAGGATGCGCGCGACGACCGCCAAGGCCAGCGTGGGCACGAGGCCGCGGGCGTGGCCGAGGAGCCACCGGGCGAGGGCCCGCCGGCTCATGTCGCCGCCCCCGACGGGGCGAGCTCGACCGTGCGATCGGCGGCCAGGATCGCGCCCGGCCGGTGCGCGATCATCAGCACGGTGCGCCCGGCCGCGAGCCGGTCGAGGGCACCCAGGATGGCGGCCTCGCCGGCCAGGTCCACCTGGCTGGTGGGCTCGTCGAGGAGCAGGATCGGCGCGTCGCGGAGCCAGGCCCGGGCGATCCCGAGCCGCTGCGCCTGGCCGCCGGAGAGCAGCGTGCCGTGCTCGCCGACCGGGGTGTCCAGGCCGCGCGGCATCGTCGCCACCTCGTCGGCCAGTCCGGCCAGCCCGAGCACCTCCCACAGCCGCTCGTCCGTCGCGGCGGGATCCGCGACGCGCAGGTTGTCGGCGATCGTGCCGAGGAAGAGGAAGGTCCGCTGCTCGACCACGGCGAGGCGAGCCCGCGCCGCCGTCGGGTCGACAGCTGCGTCGATCCCGCCGACGAAGACCCGCCCCGCCGAAGGGACCAGGTGCCCCTGCAGCACCGCGCCGACGGTGGACTTGCCCGCGCCGCTCGGCCCGACCAGGGTCACGCGCTCCCCCTCCCGCACGGCAAGGAAGAG
>CAYVWO010000315.1:0-3424 GCA_964455495.1 uncultured Tessaracoccus sp. | reverse complement strand
GCGTCCTCCTCCGCGTGCCACGAGAAGCGGATCTGCTCCTTGGGATGGAAGCTGCGGGTCACGCCGTACGTGCCGTCGGTCGCGGCCCAGTGCTCGCCCTTCTGACCCAGCTGGCCGCCCTCGCCGAGCAGCGCCTCGGCGCCGTGGGGTTTCATGAGGGCCTCCCATACCTCGTCGAGCGGTCGCTCCACGACGAGGCTGACGGTCACGCTTGAGGTTTCGGTTTCCTCCACCACTGACATTGGTACACCTCCAGGTATCCAACGGGCGACTACCACGGCGCCCTGGGAACCAAGCTTAGTGGTGCCCGTCGGGCCGTCGCAGGGCCCCCGGTAGATTGTCGCCAGACCGTTCGAAGGAGTCCGCGTGTCCGAGCATCCATCGGTGACGTCCGCGACGATGGCCGACCTCGTGCGGCGCGCCCAGGACCTTGCCGGCGCGGGGGAGCGGCGCATCCTCGGCATCGCCGGGGCGCCGGGGGCGGGAAAGTCGACGGTGTGCGCCGCGCTCGCGGAGCGGCTCGGCGACGGCGTGGTCGTCGTCGGCATGGACGGGTTTCACCTCGACAATCCCGTCCTCGTTGCGCGCGGCCGTCGGCAGGCGAAAGGCGCGCAAGACACCTTCGATGTGCCCGGATACGTCTCCCTGCTGCGCCGGCTCGCTGCGGCGGACGAGCCGGTCACCTACGCGCCGCGGTTCGACCGCGAGACCGAGACCAGCGTCGGCAGCGCCGTCGCCGTTCCTCGCGAGGTCCCCCTCGTCGTCACCGAGGGCCTGTACCTCCTGCACGACGACGGCGGCTGGGAGCGGGTCCGCCCGCTCCTCGACGAGGTCTGGTACCTGGAGGTGCCCACCGAGGAACGCCAGCGGAGGCTCGTCGCCAGGCGCGTCGGACACGGCGAGGCCGAGGCAGACGCCGCCGACTGGGTGCTCCGCGTCGACCAGGCCAACGCCGACGTCGTCGAGGCCTCCAAGCCCCGCGCCGATCGCGTCTTCCGGCTGCCCTAGACTTGCGTCCCATGACAGCAGAGCCGCTGGAGATCCACGTCATCGCCGACTCCACGGGCGAGTCCGCCGCCCGCATCGCCCGCGCCGCCATGGCGCAGTTCCACAGCCGGGAGTTCAGCATCGTCCGGCACAGGAAGATGAACAAGACCTCGACGCTGCTGCGGGCGCTGGAGGAGGTGCGCGCAGCCATGCCGCGCGCCGCCGTGGTGTTCACCCTCGTCAACGAGGAATTGGCCGAGCTGGTGACGAACTTCTGCCGCGACCTGGGCATCCCGTTCGCCGACCTGATGAGCGACGCCATGCACGCGCTCGCCAGCATCGCGGGCGTCGAGGCCGACCAGGTTCCCATGCGCCCGCCGGGCGTCGAGGCCGAGTACTTCGTCCGGATGGCCGCCATCGACTTCGCCGTCCGCAACGACGACGGCTCGCTCCCCGCGCTGCTGCGCGAGGCCGACATCTGCCTCATCGGCCCGTCCCGCTCCGGCAAGACGCCGCTGTCGATCTACCTCGGCTACCTCGGCTACAAGGCGGTCAACGTGCCGCTCGTTCCCGGCATCGCGCCGCCCGCGCAGTTGTTCGAGGTAGACCGTTGGCGCCTCATCGGCCTGACCATCGACGCCGAGCGCCTCCTCATGATCCGCGGCGAGCGGGTCAAGGGCATGGGCGGGTTCGGGACGAAGGACGGCTACGCCAACCTGGCTCAGATCTACGACGAGCTGGACGAGATCGCCAAGGTGCACCGCAGGCTGGGCTGCCCGATCGTCGACACGACGGGGGTCGCGCTCGAGGAGGCCGCGTCGCGGATCATCGACATCGTCGACGACCGCGCCCGCAAGGCCGGCGCGAGCCTGCGCCGCCCACCCGGCATCTCGCGCTCCGAGCGTGCTTGGACCCCGTAGCCCCGCGGCGTGTGCGCGGCGCGCGGAAGGGCGGCGCGCGGCGAGGGCGAGTGGATCGCGCCCGGCGCGGGGTCCTTGATCCGGTTGACGGCGGATGGCTCCTCTCGAGCCGTGACCGGGACGTTTCGTCGAGTTATCCACAGGTTGCCCAGAGGGTCTTGCGGGGGGACAGCGGGTTCGGGTTTGATCGGCGGCATGAGCGAGGGGGAGAGGTACCATGAGCGTCATGACCGTCGAGGCGCCGAGTTTCCTGCCCTATGGGCGGGCGTTGACGCGTGCCGATCTGGAAGCGATGCCCGATGATGGGCATCGGTACGAGCTTATTGACGGGGTGCTCATCGTGAGCCCCGCGCCGCGTATCCGGCATCAACGTGTTGCTGGCCGCCTCTACAAGGCGCTCGACCAAGCGCGATCCGATGACCTTGAGGTGTTCTTTGCGCCGGTCGATGTCGTGTTGGCGGAGGACACGGTGATCCAGCCGGACCTGCTCGTGGCTCCGATTGACGCGTTCACGGATAGGGATCTCCCGACCGCGCCGTTGCTTGCTGTGGAGGTGCTGTCACCGTCGACGCGGGGCGTGGATCTCCTGTTGAAGAAGGAGCGGCTTCAGCGTGCGGGGTGTGCTCACTATTGGGTGGTCGATCCTGCTGAGCCGTCTGTTCTTGCGTGGTCGCTTGTCGACGGGGTGTATCGCGAGGTGGCCGCGGCGTCGGGCGCGGGGGTGTTCGAGGTCGCCGAGCCGTTCCCGGTGCGGTTCACCCCGTCGTCCCTGGTCGACTGATAGACCTCCTGCGGAACCAGGACCCCTATACATGGTGGGTCGTCGCACCCAGTGTGTGGGGAAACCACCCCTCCCCGTTCGCCTGTGCATAAACTGGGGTCTTCAACTAGGCACGCCTCGAGGATGAGTGGCAGCCAGCGTGGTGCCAGACGCCAGTCTCTGGCGTGACGACCGCGATCCGAAGTGACGGAGGAGCGAGGTATGGGCGAAGTGGCGACGAGGGGACCCGACGCGGTCGCCGAAGCCGAGCGACGAAGGGCCAAGCGGCTGCGTACGTCGCGGAAATACCTCACCTTCGTGCTGTTCGCGGGGCCCAACCTCGCGCTGATCCTCATGTTCATCTACTACCCGTTGATCATGAACGTCCGGTTCTCCTTCCTCGACTGGCGCCTGGGGTCTGCGACGGCGAGGTCGGTCGGGTTCCAGAACTACATCGAATTCTTCACCTCGCCGAACGGCCTCCAGGTGTGGAAGGTGACCATCATCTTCACGGTCGCGACGGTGGTGGGAGCGATGCTGCTCGGCCTCCTGATGGCTGTCGTTCTCAACAAGCGGCTGCCCGGACGCATGCTCGCCCGGACGGCGCTGTTCTCGCCCTACGTGCTGTCCGGCGTCGGCGTCGGCATGGTGTGGAGCTTCATCTTCGACCCGCGGCTCGGCATCGTGCGCTTCTTCTTCGAGGGCATCGGCCGCAAGTCGCCGGAGGGGTTCAACGACCCGACGTGGGCTCTCGTGA
>CAYVWO010000314.1:0-3437 GCA_964455495.1 uncultured Tessaracoccus sp. | reverse complement strand
GGCGAGGTGCTGGACCTGAGCCGCATGACGGTGTGGGACTACCAGCGCGAGGTGCACGCCGAGGTCGCCGACGGGACCCGGCCCGGGCACGTGATCCTGCTGGAGCACACGCCCGTCTACACCGCGGGACGACGCACGAAGCCCTCCGACTACCCCAAGGACGGCACCCCCACCGTCGCCACCGATCGCGGCGGCGAGATCACCTACCACGGCCCGGGGCAGCTGGTCGGTTACCCGATCGTGCAGCTCTCCGACGGCATGGGCGTCGTCGACTACGTGCGCCGCCTCGAGGCCGCGATCATGGCTCTGCTCGACGCGTACGGCATCGCGACCACGCGGGTAGAGGGCCGCACCGGCGTCTGGCTCGCAGCCACCGACACGCTGCCCGAGCGCAAGATCTGCGCCATCGGCGTGCGGGTCTCCCGCCGCACCACCATGCACGGCTTCGCGCTCAACGTGCTGAGCTCCGCCGAACGCTTCGGCAACATCGTCCCCTGCGGCATCTCCGACGCCGGCGTGACCTCCATCGCCGAAGAGGTCCCCGGCAACTGGGATGTCGCCGCCGTCGCCCGCGACCTCGAGCCCATCCTCCGCGCCCACCTCACCTGGCCGTAGCGGAGGACGGAGAGATCAGCTGGGCTCACCCCGCCTTGTTGATGGCCTCCCACAGGCCGTCGAGGTAGGCGATTCCGAGGGCGCGGTCGTGGAGGCCGTAGCCCGGGCGCCCACGCTCGCCCCAGATGTCGCGGCCGTGATCGGGGTCGCACCGGGCACCGCAGAGCTGATGGGCCGCGACGACACCGAATCGCTCTGGGACGTCTCACTGCTGGCCCGGCGCCTCCGCGAACACCGGGCACACATCAGCGCCGCGCCAACCACCTCTTTTATCGATATAGTCGAGGCTGCCACGCCTCGACGCCGACCAGCGAAGGAACCCATGTCACAGCCGGGCACGATCGAACCCGGAAAGCTCTTCCTCGACCAGAACGGCGCCGTCGCCCAGCTCCACGGGATCGGCATCCAACGCTTCGACGGGCTCTTCTGGGCCTGGGGCGAGGACAAGACCAACGGTGCTCTCTTCACCGGCGTCGCCTGCTACTCCTCCCCAGACCTGGCCACCTGGACCTTCCACGGCCACGCGCTGGCAGCGGACCCGGAGATCGCCGACCTCGGCCCCGACAGGATCATCGAGCGCCCGAAGGTCATGCGCAACCCGGCGGGCACCTACGTGATGCTCCTGCACGTCGAGTCCCCCGACTACTCGTATGCCCGCGTCGGCTGGGCCGTCGCCGACCGACCCGAGGGCCCCTACACCTATCTGCGCTCCGAGCGCCCCATGGGCAACATCAGCCGCGACATCGGCGTCTTCATCGACGACGACGCCACCGGCTACCTGATGAGCGAGGACCGCGAACGCGGCCTTCACATCTACCGCCTTTCCCCCGACTACCTCGCCATCGACGAGCTGGTCGCCACCACGCTGACACCGCCAAGCGACCACCCTGCCGGACCCCACGGGTACGAGTCGCCGACCATGCTCAAGGCCGACGGCACCTACTACCTGTTCGGCTCCGAGCTCACCGGCTGGTCCACCAACGACAATCAGTACGCAACCGCCCCCTCGCCTGCGGGGCCGTGGGGGCAGTGGCGCGACTTCGCTCCGGTGGGGTCCGCGACGTTCGACTCGCAGACATCCGTCGTCCTCCCCATCGTCGGCACGGAGACGACCAGCTACGTCTACCTCGGCGACCGCTGGCGCTCCAAGGACCTGTTCAACTCGCCGCCGGTGTGGCTGCCGCTGCACATCGCCGACGGCGAGGCCTGCCTGGAGTGGCGCGACTCCTGGGCCCTCGACGCCGTCACCGGCGCGATCAGCTAGGCAGGAGCCCTTGGGCGATGGCCGACGCCATGGTCGGGGCCAGCGGGAGCTGCGGGATCAGCGTCGCCTGCGCCGCGTGATACAGGTCGGGCTTGCCGCGCCAGGTCGAGTCCGCGGGCCGGTTCTCGCCGTCCAACTGGTGCCGCCACGAGCCGCGCTCGCGGTCGATCAGGTGGACCGCCGCGTAGTCCCAATACCTCTCGTAGAGCCGGGCGTACCGCTCATCGCCCGTGCGGCGCCACAGCGTCGCCGCGGCCCCGATCGCCTCGGCGACCACCCAGTGCATCCGGTCCGCGACCACGGGCATGCCCTCCCAATCGGTGGTGTAGACGAACCCGCCGATCTCCTCGTCCCAGCCGTCGGCGACCGCGCGGTCGAACAGGGCGACGGCGGCCGCGGCCCAATCGGCCCCCTCCGCCCCCGCGGCCTCCAGGTGCAGGAACAGCCGCGCCCACTCCAGGCCATGACCGACGGTGGCGCCGTACGGCTTGAACGGATCCGCCGGGCGGTCCGCGTTGAACTCCAGCAGCGCGTTCCAGTCGGCATCGAAGTGCTCCGGCAGCCGCCACCGGTTCCCCTCGGCGGCCCGGGCGGCGAACGCGCCGATCCGCGCCGCCCTCTCCAGCCACAACCGATCCCCCGTCACATCGGCCGCCGCGAGGAACGCCTCGACGGTGTGCATGTTCGCGTTGATGCCGCGGTAGCCGTCGAGCTCGGTGAAGTCCGCGTTCCAGGTGTCGACGACCAGGCCGTGCTCCTCGTCCCAGAACCGCTCCTCCATCACCCGGAGCGCGTCGGCCAGCAGCCCCGCAGCGCCGTCGAGCCCGGCCAAGACGCCCGAACTCGCGGCCAGCACCACGAACGCGTGCTGGTACGCGGCCTTGACAGCGGGCTCGGGAACCACGCCGCCGACCTGTCCGTGCCAGCCGCCGCCGACGGCGTCACGCATCCTGCCGGTCAACCCGTCGAGTGTCACCTGCGCGATCGGCCGCGCCCCGGGCAGCCCGAGCAGCGCGCCCAAGCTGTAGGTGTGGACGGTGCGACACGTGATCCAGGTCTGCGCGCCCTCCTCCGCGATGGGCGCGCCGTCGTCGTCCAGCCACGCGGCACCGCCACCCTCGACGGGCGTCCGCCTGCCGAAGTCCAGCAGGTCCTCGAAGTGCGCGAGAAGCCACGCGCGGTGCGTCGAACGCTCAATGATGCTCATGACTCCCAGACTCTAGTCCTGTGGTTCGGCGGCCGCGGCGTAAACAGCCTGCCTCGCGGGATGGGCATCGACGAGGGGAACCTCTGGGGCGACTACTACTATCTAGAGTCACTGATGAGCCTCCGCCATTCAGACTGAACGCCGTACTGGTGATCGCCCGCCCACCCCGACCAACACCCGCAAGAAGGAGCACTCCATGTCCGTGACTCGCCTCTGGAGCACCCACCCCGACGACGTCAGCGCCCTCGACACCGCCCAGCTGCGGGCGGACGAGGGCCGTTCGGCGGAGATCCTCGACCGCATCCCGGCCGGCCGCTGGGGCCACCCCTCCGACCTCGCCGGCGCGGCCGT
>CAYVWO010000313.1:2910-3440 GCA_964455495.1 uncultured Tessaracoccus sp. | reverse complement strand
CGTCACCACCACGATGAAGAGGAAGATGAACCAGATAACCCGCTTTTCGGCCTTCACTTGGCGGCACCTTCCATCTCGGCGTTCGTGCCGCCGTCGAGCAACTCGCCCGGATCAGCGACGTGGAGGTGCCCCTCCTCCTGGGAAAGCTCCGGATGCACCGCATCGAGAGCCGGGCTCAGCGAGCGCACGCGGGGCAGGCTGTCGAAGTTGTGTCGCGGCGGCGGGCAGGATGTCGCCCACTCGAGCGAACGGCCCCAACCCCACGGGTCGTTGACCTCGACCTTGGGAGACTTGCGGGTGATCCACACGTTCCAGACGAACGGCAGCATCGAGACGCCGAGCAGGAAGGCGCCGAACGTCGACACCTGGTTCAGGAAGGTGAAGCCCTCCCATGCGCCGTAGTCCGCGATGCGGCGCTGCATGCCCTGCGTGCCCAGCCAGTGCTGCACGAGGAAGGTCGTGTGGAAGCCGACGAACAGCGTCCAGAAGTGCACCATGCCCCAACGCTCGTTCAGCATCTTGCCGGTGAA
>CAYVWO010000313.1:0-2900 GCA_964455495.1 uncultured Tessaracoccus sp. | reverse complement strand
TGGGCCACCAGTAGTAGAAGCCGGCGAACATCGCGAACACGACGGTGCCGAACAGCACGTCGTGGAAGTGCGCGACAACGAAGTAGGTGTCGGAGATCGGGAAGTCGAGGGCCGGCGAGGCCAGGATGACGCCCGTCAGGCCGCCGAAGAGGAACGTGACGAGGAAGCCGATCGCGAACGTCATCGACGTGTTCAACGTCAACGAGCCGCGCCAGATGGTGCCGATCCAGTTGAAGAACTTCACGCCCGTCGGCACGGCGATCATGAACGTCATGAAGGCGAAGAACGGCAGGTTCACCGCGCCGGTGACGAACATGTGGTGCGCCCACACCGACACCGAGAGGGCACCGATGGACAGCGTCGCGAACACGAGGCCGTAGTAGCCGAAGACCGGCTTGCGGCTGAACGCGCTCAGCACCTCGGTGATGATGCCGAAGCACGGCAGCGCGATGACGTAGACCTCGGGGTGGCCGAAGAACCAGCACCGGCGCTGCCACAGGATGGGACCGCCCGACGCGGGGTCGAGCACGTGGCTGCCCAGCACGCGGTCGGACTCGAGCACCAGCAGGCCGGCGGCGAGGACCGGGAACACCATCAGCACGAGCAGCGACGTGACGAGGATGTTCCAGCAGAAGATCGGCATGCGGAACATCGTCATGCCCGGGGCGCGCATCGTGATGATGGTGGTGACGAAGTTCACCGCGCCGAGGATCGACGAGAGGCCCAGCAGGTAGAGGCCCATGATCCACAGGTCGTGCCCGACGCCGGGCGAGTGGATCGCGTTCGAGAGCGGGGCGTAGGCGAACCAGCCGAAGCTCGCGGCGCCGTTCGGGCTGAAGAAGCCGAGGCAGGCCATGATCGAGCCGAACAGGTACAGCCAGTAGGAGAAGCCGTTGAGCCGCGGGAAGGCGACGTCCGGCGCGCCCAGCTGCAGCGGCACGATGGCGTTGGCGAAACCCGCGAACATCGGCGTCGCGAACATCAGCAGCATGATGGTGCCGTGCATGGTGAAGAACTGGTTGAACGTCTCGAAGTTCATGAAGTCCATGCCGGGGTTCGCCAGCTCCGCGCGGATGGCGAGGGCGAGGACGCCGCCGATGCCGAAGAAGATCAGCGCGGTGACGAAGTACATGTTGCCGATGACCTTGTGGTCGGTCGTCGTCAGGTACTTCATGAAGACCTTGCCCAGGCTGTGCGGCCGCGCCGAGACCTCGGCCTCGCCCAGCTGGGAACGATTCGTGATGGATGCGCTACTCACTTGTGCTCCTCAGGTGCCGCTGTCGGAAGGACAGCCTGGATCGCGTCGGCGACGGTGCGCGTGCCGGCGTTGCCGGATTCGGCGAGCTCCCGAACCTTCGCCTCGTACTCCTCCTCGGTGACGACGTGCACCTTGAAGATCATGCGGGCGTGGAACTCGCCGCACAGCTCGGCGCACTTGCCGTCGTAGCTGCCCAGCTTGTTGGGCGTCGCGTCGAACGAGTTGGGGTGGCCGGGGATGACGTCGAGCTTGAAGTAGAAGGTGGGGACCCAGAACGAGTGGATGACGTCCGCGGAGTCCAGGTTGAAGCGGACCCGCTTGTTCACGGGGAGGTACAGGTCCGGGACCTTCTCGATGGTGCCGACCTCGAACGCGTTGGTGCCGACGTCGGGGTTGCCCTCTTCCATGTAGTTGAAGGTCCACGACCACTTCTGCCCGACGACATCGATGACGACCTCGGGCTCGGCCGACTGATCGATCATCGCGTCCTGCGCCTTGACCGTGTAGAAGAACAGCACACCGACGATCAGGAAGGGAACGAGCGTGTAGAGCAGCTCGAGCGGCAAGTGGTAGGTGGTCTGCCGCGGCGCCGGCGCGTCGCCGTCCTTGCGGCGGTACCGGATCACGGCCCAGCCGATCAACGCCCACACGATGCCGCCGATGACGAGCGACGCGATCCACGCCCCCAGCCACAGGTTGCCTACATGGTGCGCCTGCTCGGTCGATGCCGCAGGGAGCCCGAAGGGCCCCTCAGAGCAGGCCGTCAGCGCGACGAGCATCACCGGGATCGCGACGAGCAGCGCCGCGCGGGCGGTCCTCCGTCGCGACGGGGCGGGGTTGCCACTCACAAACTTGCCCTTCCGTTCAACTGTTTGTGCGCGCCAAACCTAGCCCTTAGAGACAGGGTGGCGCGTCTGCTGCTGCCACCTTAACGCAAAAGCCACCCCCACGGCAGCCGTGCCGCAGGGGTGGCGTATAGTGCCGCGTCCGGGGCAGTGGAACGAGTCGCCACAAGCGCAGGAGCCCTGCGCGTTGGGGTTGTCGATCGTGAAGCCCTGCTTGTCGATCGAGTCCATGAAGTCGATGCTCGCGCCGCCCAGGTAGGGGGCGCTCATCTTGTCGGTGACGACGGCGACGCCGTCGTAGTCGGTGACGACGTCGCCGTCGAGCGTGCGGTCGTCGAAGTAGAGCTGGTAGCGCAGGCCGGAGCACCCGCCGGGCTGGACGGCGATGCGGAGCGAGAGGTCGTCGCGACCCTCCGCGTCCAGCAGCGAGCGCACCTTCTGCACGGCGACGTCGGTCAGGACCACGCCGGTCTGGAGCTGGGTATCGGTCACGAGAGACTCCCGTTCTTCAAGCGGTCGCCTGAGATTTCAGACAAAGAGATAGTACGCCGTGGCGGCAAAGTTCCGAATCCCGCCCGAACCGACGGCGCGGCTCACCACCGCCACGTGGCGGCGACCCGCTCGGCGACGCGCACCAAGGCGTCCGGCGTCGGCGCCTCCGCCGCGCCGGCCTCGACGACGGGGTACGCGGCCTCGATCCCCGCCAGCCGCAGCTCGCGAGCCGACACGAAGTTGCGCCCGACCACCGCGATTGCGGGCCGCAGCGCGCCGGCCGCCATGGCGACCAGGTGCGTGAC
>CAYVWO010000312.1:2463-3451 GCA_964455495.1 uncultured Tessaracoccus sp. | reverse complement strand
GCGAGGACGCCGACGACGCCCAGCTCGGCGGCGATGTTGATCGCCATCACCTGGAGCTCGGCTGCCCGCTCCTCGTCGAGCCCGGGCGCGGGGGTGACGGTCTCGACGCAGATGCCGTCCTCCTGAGTGGTCTGGCTGATCGGGTAGGCCACGACCTGGCCCGACGGCGCGCGCACCACGAGCGCGGACAGCTCGCGCGCGAAGTCGATGAACTCCTCGGCGACGATGCGCACCCGCTCGCCCGCCGACACCGTCGGCTTGTCGGCGAAGACCTCCAGGATCTCGTCCGGCCCGTCGACCTTCCAGACGCCCTTGCCGTCGTAGCCGCCGCGCGAGGTCTTCAGGATGATCGGCCAGCCCTGCGCCTCGCCGAAGGCGATGGCCTGGGCCGCGTCGTCGCACACCGCGAACGCGGGGCAGGGGACGCCGAAGTCGCTCAGGTACTCGCGCATGTCGGCCTTGTCCTGCGCGTAGACCAGCGCCAGGGGGCCGGGCCGAACGGCGGCGAACTCGCCGAGCTCCTTCAGGTACTTGGTGGGCACGTGCTCGTGGTCGAACGTGATGGCGTCGCAGCCATCGGCGAAGCGACGGAGGACGTCGAGCTCGCGGTAGTCGCCGACGATCGTGTCCGGGATGACCTGGGCCGCGGACACGTCCGGCCCCTCGGCAAGCAGCCGCACGTCGATCCCCAGCGGGATCGCCGCCTGATGCATCATGCGGGCGAGCTGCCCGCCCCCCGCAATGCCCACTCGGTAGCGCCTCGTCACGGGGGGCAGCCTAGTGGCTCGCACGCGGGTCGCTACTCCCCCAGCTCGCGGCGGTCGTTGTCGCGGTCGTCCGAGAACAGCAGCTCGGTGATGGCGACGTGCACCCGCTCAACCCTCGGCACATCGTGGAGCACCAGCGGCTGCCCAGCGGCGGTCTCGAGGATCAGCGTGCCGCAGCCAAGCATCCTGTCGGTCAGCGAGCGCTCGTAGTTCACGTTGTT
>CAYVWO010000312.1:0-2453 GCA_964455495.1 uncultured Tessaracoccus sp. | reverse complement strand
TTGTTGATCCGGCGCAGCGGCAGATCGTGGCCGACCTTGTTGATGATCCCCTTGCGGGTGATGATGCGCCGGTCCGTGATGGTGTACGTCGAGGTCAGCCAGCGCAGGAAGGGAAGCAGCACCAGCCAGATGAACAGGATCAGCGCCACGCCGACGGCGGCGTAGTTCGCCCAGGGCTGCCACTCCGGCGGGAACAGCGCGATGGCCACGCCGAGCACCGAGGACAGCGCGAACAGGCTGATGGCGGGCACGATGAGCGCCTTGCCGTGCGTGCGCATCTCCAGGATGACGGTCTCGTCGCTGCCCAACTGATCCTTGCTGATCGCCATGCACCCAGTCTGTCACGGCGCACCGACAGGCGTCCGACCTCGGCTCAGGAATGGAGGCGCGCGTGGACGATGTCGCCGACGGCGAAGACGCGGAGGCCGCCCGGCGTGGCCACCTCCAGCCTGCCGTATTGGTCGACGCCGCGGCCGACGCCCAGCACGGGGGGCTCGCCGTCGAGGTGGACGGCGAGGTCGGCGCCGATGGACGCGCAGCGCGCCACGTACTCGGACCGGAGGTCGCCCCTCGCCGTCCACGCCTCGTACCAGCGGGAGAAGTGACGGAGGACGCCTGCGACGATCGCGCTCTGGTCGAGCGGGAACCCCTCCAAGGCCAGCGACGTCGCGGTGGGGACCGGCAGCTCCTCCCGGGTCAGCGACACGTTGATGCCCATGCCCACGACGGCGAGCGCCCCGTCCGCGCGTTCGATCCGCTCGGAGAGGATGCCGCACACCTTCCTCCCCCCGATCAGGACATCGTTTGGCCACTTCAGCGTGACGTCCTCGGGCCTCGGCGCCAGCTCGGCGAGAGCCGACGACACCGCGAGACCCGCCAGGATGGACAGCCAGCCCCACTGCGGAAACGCCGGCCGGGGGCGAAGCAGCAGCGACATCGCGATCGACGACCCGGGCGGGCTCGCCCAGGCGCGATCCAGCCGGCCGCGGCCCGCCGTCTGCTCCATCGACACCAGCACGGACCCCGCGGCCTCGCCCGCTCGGGCGCGGGCGCCGAGGTCGGCGTTGGTGGAGCCGGTCGTCGGCACGACGCGCACGTCGCGCCACGGCGCCGTCGGCCCCAACAGCAGGGCGATCCGGGCGGCGTCGGGCAACGATGTGGTCATGCCGACCGATGCTATCCGTCCGCGAATGAGCAAATGTCCCGAGAGCGGCATGCGGGGGCGTCAGGCGGGCTAGGCTGCCCATCATGGAGATCGACATCCACACCACCGCCGGTCGGATCGCGAATCTCGGAGTGCGCATCGATGAAGCAGTGCACGCCGGTTCCGCAGCGGCCGTAG
Organism: uncultured Tessaracoccus sp.; assembly: GCA_964455495.1. Classification (GTDB taxonomy): domain Bacteria; phylum Actinomycetota; class Actinomycetes; order Propionibacteriales; family Propionibacteriaceae; genus Arachnia. The sequence continues at coordinate 1,111 of CAYVWO010000312.1, read as the reverse complement.
AGAAGCAGCACGCCAAGGGCAAGATGACCGCAAGGGAGCGGATCATGGCCCTCCTCGACGAGGGCAGTTTCGCCGAGTTCGACCAGTTCTCGCGACACCGCTCCACGTCGTTCGGCATGGACGCCCGCCGCCCGTTCGGCGACGGCGTCATCACGGGCACCGGGTCCATCCATGGACGCCCAGTGTGCGTATTCAGCCAAGACGTCACCATCTTCGGCGGCGCGCTGGGCCAGGTCTACGGCGAGAAGATCGTCAAGATCCAGGACTTCGCGCTGAAGACCGGCGTCCCGATCATCGGCATCAACGAGGGCGGCGGCGCCCGTATCCAGGAGGGCGTGGTCTCGCTCGCGCTCTACGGCGAGATCTTCAAGCGCAACACGCTCGCCTCGGGCGTGATCCCGCAGATCTCGCTCATCATGGGCGCGGCGGCCGGCGGCCACGTCTACGGCCCGGCGCTGACCGACTTCGTCGTCATGGTCGACAAGACCTCGCAGATGTTCATCACCGGCCCCGAGGTGATCAAGACGGTCACCGGCGAGGACGTCTCGATGGAGGAGCTGGGCGGCGGACGCACCCACAACGCGAAGTCGGGCAACGCCCACTACCTCGCGGCCGACGAGAACGACGCCATCGAGTACGTGCGCGAGCTGCTGAGCTACCTGCCGCAGAACAACCTCGAGGACCCGCCCGTCTACGACGAGGACGAGGTCGACCTCACCATCACGGACCACGACCGCGAGCTCGACGTCCTCATCCCCGACGCGGCGAACCAGCCCTACGACATGCGCGACGTCATCCGCAACGTGCTCGACGACGAGGAGTTCCTCGAGGTCATGCCGCTGTTCGCCGGCTCGATCATCGTCGGCTTCGGGCGCATCGAGGGCCGCTCGATCGGCATCGTCGCCAACCAGCCGACGGTGTTCGCGGGCTGCCTCGACATCGACTCCGCCGAGAAGGCGGCCCGGTTCGTGCGCACCTGCGACGCGTTCAACATCCCCGTCCTCACGTTCGTCGACGTCCCCGGCTTCCTGCCCGGCGTCGACCAGGAGCACAACGGCATCATCCGCCGCGGCGCGAAGCTGATCTACGCGTACTCGGAGGCCACCGTGCC
>CAYVWO010000311.1:0-3461 GCA_964455495.1 uncultured Tessaracoccus sp. | reverse complement strand
CGCTCGACGACGGCGACCACGAGGCCCGCTGGGCCGACCGCTCCCGCGAGTCGCGTGACCTGCTCCACGACGCCGTCGGCCCGCTGCTCGCGCTGACCGGGGGACGGGAGCACGGCGCGAGGGTAGCGGTCACGGCTACGGGCGACGTGCGCGTGCGAATCGTCGACATCCCCGTCGACGCGTCGTTCTCGATGTCCGGCGGCCTGGGGTCATGTTCAAGGCGCCGAGCACGACACTCCGCCACCACCACGAGCCGGTCGGCAACTGCCGCGCCAGGAGCAGCGCGATCAGGCCGGCGGGCAGGGACCGCATCATTGCGGCGAACAGCGGATGCCCCTCGGGCAGCAGGTGAGTCGTGACGACGTAGGTCGTTCCCCAGACGGCGGGCACTATCGCCGCGGTCGCGGTCCACACGGCGCGGCCGCCGCCCACAGCATCAGACGGAGCCGCCGTCGGACCGATCGGTTCAGTTGCGGTCAGGGGCGGGGGTGCCGTGCTCATGCTCCCATCGTCGGCCCGGCCCTGCGATGAGTCCAACACATTGTTGTCATCCTAATAATGAACTGAAATCATAAGTTTGTGGAGTTGCAGCAGATGCGGTACGTGGTCGCCGTCGCCGAGGAGCGAAGCTTCACGCGCGCCGCCGGGCGCTGCTTCGTCGTGCAGTCCGCACTCAGCCACCAGATCAAGGCGCTGGAGCGCGAGCTAGGCGTGACGCTGTTCGCCCGCACTAACCGTCGCGTCGAGCTCACCGCCGCCGGCGAGGCGTTCCTCGCGAGTGCCCGGACCAGCCTCGACGCGGCCGGGCGCGCCGCCATCGACGCGGCGGCCGCGGTCGGCGAGATCCGCGGCTCGCTGACGGTCGGGCTCATCCCCACCGTCAGCGCGATCGACATCCCGGCCGCGCTGAAGGAGTTCCGCCGGGCACACCCGGCGGTGCGGTTCGCGCTGCGCGGCGGCGGGAGCGACGAGTTCGTCGCCGCCATCGGCGAAGGTCGCATGGACATCGCCGTGCTCGGGCTCACCGACGCCGCGCCACCGCGTGGGGTCGCCAGCCGCGTGCTGTCGAGCGAGAGGCTCGTCGCCGTCGTCTCGGCCGAACATCGGCTCGGTCGGCGCAAGCGGCTGCGCCTGCGCGACCTGGCCGAAGAGGCCTTCGTCGACTTCCCGGCGGGCACTCCGGGCCGGGCGCAGTCCGACGTCGCGTTCAGCCACGCCGGCCTGCGGCGCGATGTCGCTTTCGAGGCGACGAGCACCAGCCTCTTCCTCGACCTCGTCGCGCACGACCTCGCCGTCGCCCTGCTCCCGCCCGCCGTCGTCCCGGATCGCGCCGACGTGCGCACGCTCCCCGTAGCCGACGGCCCCACGCGGGTCGAGTACCTCGCCTGGAGCGACTTCAACCCCTCCCCCGCCGCGCGGGAGTTCCTCCGGATGCTGCCACGTCCGTGAGCCGGGTGCCCGAGCCTTTCAGCGCGCGCCTGCGTCGCTTCGCTCCTTTGGCACGGCTCAAGGAGCGTGCTGGACGGTGGAGGCTACTCGCTGCGGAGGGCCTCGACGGGGTCCTTGCGCGAGGCGGCAGAGGCCGGAAGCAGGCCCGCGAGCGCGGTGAGCGCCATGCTGATCAGCACCAGGATGCCCGCGGCCTGCCAGGGCAGCTGGGCGATGTTCGCCACGTCGAAGTTGGAGTAGACGATGGCGTTGGCGGGGATGGTGATCAGGAAGGTGATCGCGACGCCGAGGGCGCCGGCGACGAACCCGACGATCAGGGTCTCGGCGTTGAAGACGCGGCGGATATCGCGCTTGCTGGCGCCGATCGAGCGCAGGATGCCGATCTCCTTCTTCCGCTCCAACACCGAGATGTACGTGATCACGCCGATCATGATCGAACTCACCACCAGCGAGATCGCCACGAACGCAATCAGCACGTAGCTGATCATGGGGATTATGTCGGTCACCGAGCCCAGCAGGGCGCCGACCAGGTCAGAGTAGGTGATCGCTCGGTCCTCGAGGCCCTTGGCGCGCATGGCGTCGCTGTAGTCGTCGAGGATCCGCGTGACCTCGGCCTTGGACTCGAAGTCGATCGGGTAGATGTCGATGCGAGAGGGGTTGTCGAAGTCGGCCCACCCGAGCCTGCGGAGGTTGCTCTCGTAGGTCGCTGACTGCGTGGAGGCCATCGACACAAGCAGCTGGGTCAGCTCGTCCTGGTTGCGCTCCATCTGGAACGCGTCCATGAACGCGTCCTGGTCGATCCCCATGGCGTCCGACATGTTGTCGGCCAGCTGGCCCATGCTGGACTCCAGCGCCGACGAGATCTGTGTGGTGAGCGCGGAGGTGAGCTTCGACGACACCTCCCCCATGTACGCGGCCATCACCTGCTGCATGTAGTCGGCGAGTACGCCCTGAAGCTGCTTCTCGAGCGATGAGGTGTCGATGAAGCCGACGGCCTCGCCGGCCAGCTCCTTGCCCGCTGGCGAGTCGAGGAACGCGGGGAAGTTCGTCGCGATGTCGACAGGGTCGAGCCCGTTCTCGACGGCGAACGCGAGGTAGCCCTCGATCAGCCGCTCCGCAAGGCCCGCGTTCGGGTTCGGGGCGGGCTCCGGAAGGAGCGAGCCGAGGAGCGCGCCGGCGTCCTCGGAGGCGAGGAACGCGGGAAGGGCCGCCCCGACGTCGGCGGGGTCGAGCCCGTTGGCTGCCGCGAAGGCGGCGTATCCCTCGAGGACCTGAGCCGCGAGCCCGGCGTCGACGCCCTCGCCCGCCGCCGCGAGCGCCCCCGCGACCTCTGGCGTCTCGAGGAAGGCGGGCACGTTCGTTGCGAGGTCCGCAGGGTCGAGTCCGCCCGCCGCGGCGAACGCGAGGTAGCCCTCGACCAGCTGCGTCACCGCCTGCGTGAGCTGCTCGGCGTCGACCGACGGTGTCTCGGGGCTCGTCTCGGCGTCCGGTTCGGGGGCGGGTGCCTGCGCGTCCGGGATCCTGATCAGGCTGGAGAGGTCAAGGCCGGCGAGGATCTTGTCGACGTCGAGCGCCGGCATCTTCGACGGGTCGAGCTCCATGTCCTCGAGGCCAAGGTCCATGCCGGAGAGCCCCGACTGAAGGCCGGACATGTCGAGCTGCAGCTTCGACTGGTCGAAGGTGAAGGCCTTGGCGATCGCGTCCTCGTCGATGCTGAACAGCGACGAGAAGTCGAACTCGGAGTCGTCGGCCTCCTCGCCGAATCCCCTGCCGGTGAACACGTCGACGGTGGAGTCCGCGAGCTGCTCCTGCACGATCGCCGACGCGTTGGCCCGCTCGACGACGTGCGTGGTCAGCGCCCTCGTGTAGTAGATGCCCGGCGAGAGCCGGGACGAGTCGTCGGTCGGCTTGACGATGCCGGTGATGCGCAGCTCCTCGCCGTCGTCGACGAGCTTCTTGAGCTGCTTCTTGTCCCCGCTGCGGTCGGTCCAGACGCCGAACTCCTCGTCATA
>CAYVWO010000310.1:0-3477 GCA_964455495.1 uncultured Tessaracoccus sp. | reverse complement strand
AGCGCGACGACGGGGGTGCCGTTGACCATGGCGGCCATCAGCTTGTCCTTCGGCACGTAGTGCGAGAATCGGTCTTGGTCGCCGTCCTCGAACTGCTGCGTGCGCTCGTCGAGGACGGTCTGAGAGCCCGGTGCCAGTTCAGTCATGGAGGCATGATACGCGGCGGCATGGGGCCGCGGAAGGGATAGAGGGAAGTGCGAGGAAGCGGAAAGGGCGTGCTGATCGTCGGGATCATGCTCGCCGTGTTTTCCGTGGCGTTCCAGTCCATCGGGATCGCGACGGCGCTGCCGACGCTCATGGCGTCCTTCGGCGCCGAGTCGCTCTACCCGTGGGCGTTCACCACGATGGTCTCGGGCATGCTGGCGGCCACCATCGTCGCGGGCAGGATCGCCGACCAGCGCGGGCCCGCCATCCCGATGTACGTCGGCTTCGCGCTGTTCGGGCTGGGCCTCGTGCTCGGCTGGCTCGCCCCGTCGGTGTGGGTGGTGCTGCTGGCGCGCGTCGTGCAGGGGCTGGGAGCGGGGGCGCTCAACCTGACCCTCGGCGTCACCGTCGCGCACGGCTTCTCGCCCCAGCAGCGGCCCAAGATCATGGCGCTGTTCTCGTTCTGCTGGCTGCTGCCCGCGTTCGTCGGCCCACCCTTCGCGGCCTGGCTGACGCGCTGCGACTGGCGGCTGGTGTTCGCCACGATGATCCCGCTCGTCGCGGTCGCGTTCCTGTTCACGCTCCCGGGGCTGCGGCAGGTGCAGGGCGCCTTCCGGCCCGGAGAGGACGAGGTGGGCCCCGTCGCCGTGTGGCCGACGCTGGCCATCACGCTGGCGCCGTCGCTCATCCTGCTTGCGGGCCAGCCCATCGGGTGGTGGGCGTTGGCGACGGGCGTCGTCGGCGTCGCGGCGCTGGGGTGGGGCCTCCCGCGCATCCTCGCGCCCGCCGCACGCGGCTTCGGCCCCGGGATCCCCAGCGTGGTGCTCACCCGGTCGTTCCAGGCGGGCGCCTTCTTCGCGGCCGAGACCATCCTGCTCGTGACGCTGCAGAAGCTGCGCGGCTACACCCCGGTCGAGGTGGGGTGGGCGCTCACCGTCGGCTCGATCGGCTGGACGGCCGGGTCGTGGTCGCAGTCGCAGCACTGGCTGCGGTTGAGCAGGAACGCGTTCCTCAGCGTCGGCGCGCTGCTGTCCGCCGTGGGGCTCGCGGGCCTCGTCGCGTTCGCCTGGTTCCCGCAGCTCCCGCTCGGCGCCGGGCTGCTGCTGTGGGTCGTCGCGGGCACGGGCATGGGCTTAGCGATGCCGAGCTCCGCGGTCGCCGTGATGAGCCTGTCCTCGCGGTACGAGCAGGGCCGCAACCAGTCGTCGATGCAGGTGGCCGAGTCGGTCGGCAACTCGGTGGTGACCGCGGTGGCCGGCGGCATCTACACCGCGCTCCTCCTCGCGGAGCCCGAGAAGCTCGCCTACGTGGCCTCGCTGGGCGCCGCGACGCTGGTCGCCTTCGCCGCGGTGCTGGTCAGCAGGCGTGTTGGGCACATCCGCAACGAGCTTCTGGGCTGACCGGGTACTGTTGCGCCGGATACTCTTGGGGGTATCGAGAGGAGTGGTCATGCAGCTGGATCCGGAACCGATGGAAGCGGTCGTCAAGCGCCTGAAGCGCGCGCAGGGGCAGATCGGCGGGATCATCCGCATGATCGAGGAGGGACGAGACTGCCAGGAGATCGTCGGCCAGATCGCCGCGGTGTCCAAGGCCGTCGACCGCGCGGGCTTCGCGACCATCTCGATCGGCCTTAAGCAGTGCGTCACCGACGCGGGCTCCGGCGAGCCGGACATGGCCCAGATGGAGAAGCTGTTCCTCTCGCTGGCCTGATCGCCAGTCGTCCCGGGTCCCGCGAGTTATCCACAGGTTCGCCATGGGGCCTTGCGGAGGGGTCGCGGCTCGGGTTTGATCGGCCGCATGAGCGAGGGGGAGAGGTACGATGACGGTCATGACCATCGAGGCGCCGAGTTTCCTGCCCTATGGGCGGGAGTTGACGCGTGCCGATCTGGAAGCGATGCCCGATGACGGGCATCGGTACGAGCTCATCGACGGGGCGCTCATCGTGACTCCCTCCCCGCGGTTCCGGCACCAGGACGCGGTCGCCAACCTGCATCTCGCGCTCCACGGGGCGGCGATCGAGGGGCTCAAGGTGCTCTTTGCTCCGTTCGATGTGGCGCTCTCCGAGAACACGGTGATCCAGCCGGATCTGCTGGTTGCGCCGCGTGAGGCGTTTTCGGCGAAGGACCTTCCCGCCGCGCCGTTGCTCGCCGTGGAGGTGCTGTCGCCGTCGACCCGGGGCGTGGACCTGCTGCTGAAGAAGGAACGCTTGCAGCGGGCGGGATGCCCGCACTACTGGGTCGTCGATCCGGACGAGCCCTCGATCGTGGCGTGGAGCCTCGACGAAGGGGTGTACCGCGAGGTTGCGCGCGCATCCGGTTCGGAGCCGTTCGAGGTGGCCGACCCGTTCCCGGTGCGCCTCACCCCGGCATCGCTCATCGACTGAGCGCGACGTTGTCGGCGAAACCGACGGATAACTACAGCGAGATGCCCCGTAACCCCCGAAATCCGGGGTTACGGGGCATCTTGGCGCAGTTTTCCGTCAGAACGCGGAGGTGCCCGCGGTCCAGGTCTTGTAGCCGCCGTCGAGGTTGCGGACGTTGCGGCCTGCTTGGCTGAGGATCCGGGCGGCGGTGTGGCCGCGGAGGCCGACGGCGCAGTGGACGATCAGGTCGCCGTCGGGCAGCTGGTCGAGGTTGTCGCGCAGCTCGTCGAGGGGGATGTTGATCGCGCCCGGGATGAGTGAACCTCCGGCGCGCTCGCCCGGGTTGCGGATGTCCAGCAGCGTGGCGCCCGCGGCCATCGCGTCGGCCAGCTCGTGCCACTGGATGGACTCTGTGACGCCCTCGCGGAGGTTCTCGGCGATGAAGCCCAGCATCGTGACGGGGTCCTTGGCGGAGCCGAACTGCGGCGCGTAGGCCAGCTCCAGGTGGGCCAGGTCGCTGGCCGCGATCCCGCCGGTGATCGCGGTGGCGATGACGTCGATGCGCTTGTCGACGCCGTCGCGGCCCACACCCTGCGCTCCGAGGATGGCGTCGGTCTCGGGGTCGACCAGGAGCTTCAGCGACATCTGTTCGGCGCCGGGGTAGTAGCCCGCGTGCGACGACGGGTGGGTGTGGATGGCGCGGTACGGCCGGCCGGCGGCACGCAGCCGCTTCTCGTTCCACCCCGTGGCCGCGACCTGCAGCCCGAAGACGCCGACGATGGCGGTGCCAAGCACGGCACGGCCGGGGGAGCGGCGCCCGGCGATGTGGTCGGCGACGCGGCGGCCCTGCAGGTTGGCCGTGTTGGCCAGTGGGACGAGCACGTCGGAGCCGTCGAGGGCGTCGCGTTTCACCACGGCGTCGCCGACGGCATAGACGTCCGGGTCGGAGGTGCGGCAGTGCTCGTCGACGA
>CAYVWO010000309.1:0-3484 GCA_964455495.1 uncultured Tessaracoccus sp. | reverse complement strand
CACGACCTCGCCGACCAGGTGCGGCTTGCCCTCCCTGCCGACGACGGCGAACACCCATCCCGCGTCGTGCCGCGCGGCGGCGAAGTCCACCGCGCTCGGGAGCGGGATCGGCTTGGCGAACTGCACCCTCGCGCGGTACGCGTCGGGCACGCGGCCGAGGCCGGCCAGTGCCCTCGCGTGCGTCCACATGCCGTGGATGATCGGGCGGCGGAAGCCGAACAGCCGCGAGGTGGCGGGGCTCAGGTGGATGGGGTTGAAGTCCCCGGATACCGCGGCGTAGCGGCGGCCAAGGTCCGGCGCCAACCGCCAGCGCTGCGCGGGAACGACCGAGGGCGCGGGCAGCCGCTCCGCCGCGGTCGGCTCACCGGCCACCCGCGCCCCCGTCGCCAGGTACAGCGAACTCCCGCGCCAGACCGGCTCGTCGCCCGCGTGCACCTCCCCCACCATGTCGAAGACCGCGCCCTTCGCGTGGGGGCGCAGGTTCTCGGCGCGGACCAGCAGCCGCAGCCGCTCGCTCACCGACACCGGACGCGTGAGCGTCATCTCGTTGCTCACATGCACGAGGCCTGGGAGCGCGAAGGGGAACGCGTCGTCGGCCATCAGCGCCGCCTGGAGCGGGAACGTCAGCACGTGCAGCCAGGTCGCGGGCACGCGGTCGGTCAGGCCGTAGCCGACGACGCGGCAGTAGTCCGCGAGCCGCGCCACGTCCTGGGCCTGGTCGTCCAGCAGCAGGCTGAGCCGGGGCAGCTTTTCGACGGGGAGACCGCGCTTCCTCGCGGAGCCGACGAGGCCCTTGACGAGCAACGGCCCGACGTCGGGCACCGCGGCCAGCTCGCGCACCGTCATCTCACGCCCCCACGAGGTTCTGGCCGCAGACCCGGACGACCTGGCCGTCCACGCCGCCCGAGGCCGGGCCGCACAGGTAGGCGAGGGTCTCCGCGACATCGACCGGGTTGCCCCCCTGCGTCAGCGAGTTCGTGCGGCGGAAGATCTCGCGAGACACGAACGGGATGGCCGCCGTCATCTCCGTCTCGATGAACCCGGGCGCGACGGCGTTCACGGTGATCGGCCGGCCGGCCAGCTCCTCACTCATCGCCCAGACCAGGCCCATCACGCCCGCCTTCGAAGCCGCATAGTTGGTCTGACCCTTGTTGCCCGCGACGCCCGAGGTCGAGGCGATCCCGACGATCCGGGCCTCCTCACCCAGCCCGCCGGGCACGTCGTTATTCAGCAGGAAGTCGTTGATCCGCATCTCGGCCGCGAGGTTCACGTCGAGCACGGACGCCCAGCGCTTCTCGTCCAGGTTGGCCAGCAGCTTGTCGCGCGTGATGCCCGCGTTGTGCACGATGGCCCAGATCCGCGCGCCGGCGCCGTGCCGCGAGGCGACGTGTTCGGCGATCCGGCGCCCCGCGTCGGCCGCGGTGATGTCGAGCTGCAGCGCGGACCCGCCGACCTCGTTGGCCACGGCGGCCAGCGCGTCGCCCGCCGGCGGGATGTCGACGGCGACCACGGTCGCGCCGTCCCGCGCGAAGGTCCGCGCGATGGCCGCGCCGATGCCGCGGGCCGCGCCGGTCACGACGACGACCCGGCCCTCGAACGGGAGGTCCGTCAGCGCGTGCCGCGCCGTGGCCGGACCCACCCGCCATGCCTGGCCGTCCACGAACGCGGAGCGGCCCTCGAGCAGGAAGGAGAGGGTCGAGGCGAGGTCCTCGGCCGTCGTCCCCTGCCGCACGAAGACCAGGTTCGAGGTGGAGCCGCCGCGCAGCTCCTTGGCCACCGTGCGGTTGATGCCGTCGATGCCCTGCGCGACGGCCTTGGCCTCCAATCCGTGGACGGCGGAGGCGTCGGAGGCCAGGATGATCACGCGTCCGGAGCCCTCGAGCCGCCGCATGACCGGGCGGAGCAGTTGGCGGATGCCCTCCAGCTCGACGATCCGCCGGAGCCCTGTGGCGTCGACGACGATCGCCCCCAGCTTCGACGGATAGGACGGCGGGACGTCGCGCCCCTTGTCGTCCCTGGTTCGAGCGTCGGGCGTGTCGAGGAGCGGCGCCGCGGGCGCGATGCCCAGCAGCGCGAGCGTCTCTCGGGCGAGGCCTCCCCCGTCGAGCTCGCCCAGCACGATCGGGCCGTGCGGCAGGACGCGACCCCGGCGCAGCAGCGGCGGGTCGGTCAGCCCCGCCTTCCTGGCCACGAACCTGCCCGCCGGCGTGCCGTAGATGGTCTCGATGATGTCCATGTCACACCGCCTCCAGGATGGCGACGACGCCCTGGCCGCCCGCCGCGCAGATGGAGATCAGCCCGCGCGAGCCCGGCCCGCGGGCCGCCAGCGCCTTCGCCAACGAGGCGACGATCCGGCCGCCGGTCGCCGCGAACGGGTGCCCCGCGGCGAGCGACGAGCCGCCGACGTTCAGCTTCGCCCGGTCGACGACGCCCGTCCCGTTCCGCTCCAGCGCCTTGAGGGTGGCGATCACCGTCGCGGCGAAGGCCTCGTGGATCTCGATCAGGGCGAAGTCGTCGAGCGTCAGGCCGTTGCGGGCGAGCAGCTCGGGGATGGCGCGCGTCGGCGCGAGCAGCAGGTCCTCGGCGCCGGTGACGTAGTCGGCGGCCGCCACCTGAGCGTCGACCACGCGGGCCAGCACGGGCCATCCGCGGCCGCGCGCGTGCTCCTCCTCCGCGAGCAGCACGACGGCGGCGCCGTCGGTCAGCGCGGTGGAGTTGCCCGCCGTCATGCTCGCGTCCTCGCCCTTACCGAAGACGGGGCGGAGCTTGGCGAGCGCCTCCAGCGACGTCTCGGGGCGGAGGATTCCGTCGCGGGCGACGCCGAGGTAGGGGGTGACGAGGTCGTCGTAGAAGCCCTCCTCCCAGGCGCGGGCGAGGTTCCGGTGCGAGGCCAGCGACAGCTCGTCCTGCGCCTCGCGGGTCACGCCCCACCTCGCGGTGGTCAGCGCCTGCGACTCTCCCATGCTGAGCCCGGTGCGCGGCTCGATCACCGCGGGCGGAACGGGGGCGAGGTCGGCGGGGCGGATCCGCGACAGCGCCTTCAGCTTGTCCGGCAGCGTCCGCGCGCGGTTCAGGGCGAGCAGGGCCCTGCGGAGGGGCTCGGTGACGACGATGGGCGCGTCCGAGGCGGAGTCGACGCCGCCGGCGATCGCGACGTCGGCCTGGCCGAGGCGGATCTTGTTCGACGCGTAGATCACGGCCTCGAGGCCGGTGCCGCAGGCCTGCTGGAGGTCGCAGGCGGGGCTGTGCGGGGAGAGCGCGGAGCCGAGGACGGCCTCGCGCGTGAGGTTGAAGTCGCGGGTGTGCTTCAGCACGGCCCCGCCGACGACCTCGTCGACCTTCTGGCCCGCGAGCCCGAACCGGGCGACGAGCCCGTCGAGCGCGGCGGTGAGCAGGTCCTGAGCGGACGCGGACGCGTACCTCCCGCCCGCCTTGACGAACGGGGTGCGGTTGCCGCCGACCACGACTGCGGTGCGTGTACTCA
>CAYVWO010000308.1:0-3489 GCA_964455495.1 uncultured Tessaracoccus sp. | reverse complement strand
AGCGGCGAGTACGGCCTGTGCGAGGTCTGCGGGCAGCCCATCGGCAAGGGACGCCTCCAGGTTTTCCCGCGCGCCACGCTCTGCGTGACCTGCAAGCAGCGCGAGGAACGACGCTGACCGGGAGCCGGACGGGGATCCGGCTGCTCGCGTTCGGGCTCGCGGCGTTCGGGCTCGCGGCGGATCAGCTCGTGAAGCTCGCCTCCGTCACCTTCCTCGAGCCGGGCGTGCCCGTCCCGCTGGTCGGCGACCTCTTCCAACTCAACCTCATCCGCAACCCGGGCGCGGCCTTCGGGATGGGCGCGGGGGCGACGATCGTGTTCAGCGTCTTCGCCATCGCGGCCACCCTGGCGTGCTTGTTCTACGCGCTGCCGCGGATCACGCGGGCGTGGCACGCCGTCGTGCTCGGCATGCTGCTCGCCGGGATCACGGGGAACCTCGTGGACCGCATCTTCCAGCCCCCGGCGGCGCTGCACGGGCACGTGATCGACATGTTCCAGCTGCGCGGGTTCGCCATCTTCAACGTGGCCGATGTGTTCATCACGTGTTCGGCCGCGGCTCTCGTCGCGTTCAGCTTCCTCGGCGGCAAGACAGCCGCGGAGCCGGTCGAGGCGTGAGCGTCTTCCTCGTCCCCGACGCCCTGGCCGGCGAGCGGGTCGACGCCGCCGCGGCCCGCGTCACGGGGCACAGCCGGTCACGGATCCTCGACCTCATCGAGTCCGGCGGCGTGGAGCTCGGCGGCACGAGAGTCGCCAAGGGGTCGCAGCGCGTCGCCGGGGGAGAGCTGCTCGAGCTCCTGGAGGCCCCGCGCCCCACCATTCCGGTGCCGACGGCGCGGCTCGCCGATGGCGTGCGGATCGCCTACGAGGACCGGGACCTCGTCGTCGTCGACAAGCCCGTGGGCGTCGCCGCGCACCCCAGCCTTGGCTGGGACGGCCCGTCGGTCACGGAGCACCTGGCCGCCGCCGGGGTCCAGGTGTCGACCTCCGGCGCGGCGGAGCGTCAGGGCGTCGTCCAGCGCCTCGACGTCGGCACCAGCGGCCTGATGGTGGTCGCGAAGTCCGAGGTCGCCTACAGCGTGCTCAAGCAGGCCTTCCGGGACCGCCGCGTCGACAAGGTCTACCACGCCCTCGCGCAGGGGCACCCGGACCCGTTTCAGGGCACCATCGAGGCGCCGATCGGCCGCCACCCCGGCTCCGAGTGGAAGATGGCGATCGTCGACGGCGGGCGGCACTCGGTTACTCACTACGAGACCCTCGAGGCGCACCGGGAGGCAACGCTGCTCGAGGTGCACCTCGAGACCGGGCGCACGCACCAGATCCGCGTGCACCTGGCGGCCATCGGCCACCCCCTCGTCGGCGACCCGCTCTACGGCTGCGACCCTCGGCTCGCCACGCGGCTGGGCCTCGAGCGCCAGTGGCTGCACGCCGTCGAGCTGGGGTTCGTCCACCCGACGCGGGGCGAGTACGTGCAGTTCGCCTCCGAATACCCCGACGACCTCGCCCGAGCCCTCGGCCTGATCCGCGAGGGGTGAGCCCGGAACCACCGGTCGGTGCGCGCCGCGTGACCCATCCGGGCTGAGACACGCGCGTCATCCTGGGGCCCCTGTGCCGGGTTGGGCCACGATTCCGGTAGGGTTGCCCCCGTGCGTAGAGCAAAGATTGTTTGTACCCTCGGACCCTCCGCCGAGGCCGTCGACCGGCTGGTCGAACTCATAAACGCCGGCATGAATGTCGCCCGTCTCAACATGAGCCATGGCGACTACACCGAGCACGGCACCCGACTCGCGAATGTGCGTGAAGCCCAGCACCTCACCGGCAAGGCGGTCGGCGTCTTCGCCGATCTGCAGGGCCCCAAGATTCGTCTTGGCCGGTTTGAGGACAACGCGACGCCGCACCTCGACGTCGGCGATATTTTCACCATCACCACCGACGACATCCTGGGCAACGCCGAGCGTTGCTCGACCACCTACAAGGGCCTCCCCGGCGACGTGAACGTCGGCGATGACATCCTGATCGACGACGGCAAGGTCGGCCTCAAGGCCATCAAGGTCACCGACACCGACGTGACCTGCCAGGTAACGGTCCCCGGCAACGTCTCGAACAACAAGGGCATCAACCTGCCCGGCGTCGCCGTCTCGGTGCCCGCGCTGTCCGACAAGGACGAGGCGGACCTCCGCTGGATCCTGCACCAGGACATCGACATGATCGCCCTGTCGTTCGTCCGCAGCGGCGACGACATCAAGCGCGTCCACGAGATCATGGACGAGGAGGGCCGTCGCCTCCCGGTGATCGCCAAGATCGAGAAGCCTCAGGCCGTCGCGAACCTGCAGGACATCATCGACGCGTTCGACGCCTTCATGGTCGCCCGAGGCGACCTCGGCGTCGAGCTCCCGCTCGAGGAGGTCCCGCTGGTCCAGAAGCGGATCATCCGCGCGGCCCGCAAGTGGGCCAAGCCCGTGATCGTGGCCACCCAGATGCTCGAGTCGATGATCAACAACCCGCGCCCGACCCGTGCGGAGGCCTCCGACGTCGCCAACGCGATCCTCGACGGCACCGACGCGGTCATGCTGTCCGGCGAGACCTCGATCGGCGAGTTCCCGGTCGAGACCGTCGCGCGCATCGTCGAGAAGACCGAGCGCGAGGGCCACGAGCAGATCAACATCATCGACTGGGACCCCCACACCACCGGCGGCGTGCTCGCCAAGGTGGCCGCGGAGGTCGCGGAGCGCATCGGCGCCAGCTACCTCGTCGCGTTCACCAAGTCCGGCGACACCGGACGGCGACTCTCGCGCCTGCGTTCCCCCATCCCCATGCTGGTCTTCTCCCCGGAGAAGTCGACGCGTCAGACCATGACGCTCAGCTGGGGCGTCGACACCCTGCTCACGCCGGAGTTCGACACCCAGGAGGACATGGTGAAGGCCGTCGACATGATCCTGCGCGAGCGGCGCGCGATCGACGTCGGCGAGCGCATGGTGATCGTCAGCGGCTCGCCCATGGGCGTGCCGGGCAAGACGAACAACCTCAGCGTCCACAAGGTCAAGGACCTCGGCGAGGACCAGTAGGTCACGACGACAAGAAGCGGGGCGCCTCCTTTCAGGAGGCGCCCCGCTTCTCGTATGCGGGCGCTTCGCGCCCTATAACGAATTCCTTGGCCTCGGCCATTCGAGCGAGCTCGAATGGCCCTCGACCGTCGGTACCCGGAAGGGGATTCGAACCCCTACGACCTTTCGGCCAACAGATTTTGAGTCAGTCGCGTCTACCATTCCGCCACCCGGGCTGGGCGGTGACAGTCTAGTGCGAACCGGCGCCCGGGTCACACCGGGACGCGGGCAACTCGGCCCTCCGGGAGCGCCGAGTGCTGAGAACAATTCGGTTGGCGGCACGCGGCCCCTTGATCTGCGGGTAAGATCCAGCGTGGTTGACCAGTAGACACGCCCACGGCGTGTGGGAAGTGCCGGAAGATATGAAGAAGAAGCCAACTGTCCTTGTA
>CAYVWO010000307.1:0-3492 GCA_964455495.1 uncultured Tessaracoccus sp. | reverse complement strand
GAGGGTTCCGTGAACGCCGACCCCGGCGTACAGTGGATGGCGAGGCAGGTTCTCCTCATATTGCGGGTCCTCCGGGACGGCCTTCGGGCACTCACACACGTTCTGCCTCCTCGACGGAGTAACACGTGTGACGAGAGGCCCGTCATGTTCCGCCTTATCTGGACGCTCAGCGTTCGCACCCGCGACTACCTGCACCGCTACATGCCGAGCAACCGACTGCTCGCTGCCATCCGCACACGTCGCGGACTCAAGTGGGGGATACCCGCGATGCTGATCGCGCTTCCATACATCCTGATCGCCAGCATCTGCTCTAGCTCGGCAGCCGACGGCGGCCCCGGCTGGCTCCACCTCATCGTCCTGTGGACATGCTGGAACGCACTCAAGTTCATCATCATGGGGCCCACGAGCCTCCTCCTGTTGGTGCGCGCGAGCATCGCTGAGGCCGCCGCGCGGCACGGTGGGCGGCGAGACGACGATGCGAGCCAGTCGAGGGGCCACGCCGCAGCTGGTACCGAACCGTTGCTTCACAGGTGAGTGCGGGTCCGTTCACTACACTGTTGTGGGTGTCCGAACTGTTGCCCAACCTGGAGCCGCTGACTGCGCTGCTTGGGCATGCCACGCCCGCGAAGGCAGACGCTCACGCGCTCCTCGATGCGGTCGCGACGGCCGCGTCGGTCGATCAGTTGGATGAGGCTATCGGCACCCTTGTCGAGAGCTGGCGAACCCCATGAGCAGAACCAGCATCGTCTCGATCGACGTACGCGGTTTCAGAGCTTTCGGCACGGTGCCTGCCCACTTCGAACTGGACGCGCCCCTGACGGTGGCTCACGGCGGCAACAGCCAGGGCAAGACCAGCCTGGCCGAGGCTGTGGAGTTTTTGCTGTCGGGTTATAGCAGTCGCCGGGAGCTTCTTGGTGGTGCGAAGGCTGAGTACAACGACAGCCTACGAAATGCTCATCTCCCTGAGGGCGACGATGAGGTCTTCGTGGAAGCTGTAGTGCGTACTGCTGACGGTTCGCTCCACCGTGTTCGGCGGATCTTGACCGGTGACTTTGGCCGAGGGGCGGAGTGCGAGAGTCGGCTCCTCGTCGACGAGAACGAGGTCAGTGACCTGTCGAGTGTCGGGCTCATGCTGGCCGACCCGCCGGTGCGCGCTCCCGTCCTGTTGCAGCACATCCTTCGCCACGCCCTTTCGACGGAACCCAAGCAACGAGTCTCATACTTCAAGTCGCTTCTGTCCCTCAGCGACCTCGACCTGCTACGTGCACGAGTCGCCGAAGCACGCAAGCACCTGGAACAAGAGCCCGATGGACCGTGGCTCCAGAGGGTGGCGACGCTACCTACGGACCTCTCTGACGCACGGAATCGTCTCCAAACCATCGCCAGAACCGCATCCTCCGGCGCTGGCGCGGTCACGGACGCTTTGTCCGCAGAGTTACGTGAGGCGGCCGGAGCAGCTACGGGAGAGCACTACTCAACTCTTGCCGACGCCAAGACCGGACTTGAGACCCGCGCTAGAGCCAAGGCGGAGGCGCTCTTCCCGATCGCACAGTTTGTTGCAGCGCCGTTTCCCTCAGTCGAACTCGAGGTGCCCGACACAACTTCCTACAGGGAGGCGCTTGCCTCGATTGAGGAGGAAGTCGCCCGCCTGCTGCCCATCTTCGCAGCAGTCCTGCGAGTGCATGAGTTCGCGGAGCTAACTGCTCCCGTAGGCTGTCCGGTCTGCGCGACGCCGGAAGCGCTGACACCAGCGCGCATTGACACGATGAGAGCCGAGCTTGGCCACGCTTCAAATCTTGATCAGACCGCCGCCACGACAATCGCATCCCTTGACCGAGCAGGCGAGCCCCTCACGGCCCTCGCAGAGTTCGTGCGTGCAGCCATGCCTAGCGCTGGCAGCCTGTCGGAGACCGAGCTCAACGTGCTGGCGGCGAAACTTCAGGACTGGGGCCTTCGACCCACACTCGTCCGAGACGCCTATGCCGCTGCGACAGCTCTGACCGATTCCACGCAGGCGCTCGTCACCGCGGGGCGCGAAGTCCGTGAAGCGATCGCCACTCTGCGACTTGCGATCGAGCGACGAGAGTACCCGACTGACACTGAAGCGGCCTTCGGCGGCCTGCGTACAACTCTCGATACTGTACGCACGAAGCGCGAGTTGCACGCGGAAGCCGCGTCCGCGCTTGAAACTGCAATCGCGCCGGTCATCGAGGAACGTGCTGGGATCGCTGATCATCGGCAGTTGCTGACGCTGCTCGACGGAGTGGCGGAGCTCGCAGGTGACGTGATCAGATCATCCGAGCGGCAACGCGCATTGACCCGGGTGAAGGCGGCCGAGAAGGCACTTCAGGATGCTTCGGTCGAGCTGCTCGACGCGCGCTTCGCCGAGATGAGCGACACCATCAAGTCTTGGTGGCTGACGATCCGTCCTGACGAGTTGGTCGACTTCGCGGGTGCGCGAACACGTGCCGGCGGCACTCGCTTCGTAAACTTGATAGCCGCACTGCACGCCGAAGCGGGAACATCGCCGGTCGTGCGCGACGCCCTCGGCGTTTACAGTGATTCACAGTTGAACGCGCTCGGCCTGTCGATCTTCCTGGCACGCATCGAACTCCTTGACTCGCCGGTAGTGGTCCTCGACGATCCCATCCCTGGAAGCGACCCTGACCACCGACTTACCTTCGTTCAGAACACCATTGCGAAGCTCCTCGATGATGGTGTGCAGGTCATCTTGACTACTTACGACAGCAGACTGGCTGACTGGACAATGAGCAATCACGACCATCGTGGACTGATTGCGTATGAACTGAATCTTGTCGATCCCAGGGCCGGTACTGTGCCGACACAGACGTCCGACATGTTTAGCCGACTGATGCTGGATGCTGAGGACAACCTCAACGCACCAACTGCACGCGGCCGCAGGGCCGCGTGCGGAAGCTATCGTTCGGCGGCAGAGCGCCTTGCGAAGCAGATCATCGCTACCGGGCGTACTCAGGCGGGTGCAGCCTGCTCGGTCGCGGACGTCGATGCCGAGGCATCAATGTTGGGGCAACTCGTCCCGCTCGTCCGCGGTTTCGCTCTTGATAACGGGGAGAAGGGTCAATGGAACACCTTTGCGACGGTCCTGAATCCTGGGAACCACGACGACGACGTGCCGTCCACGGCAGAACTGAGAGTCGTCCGAGGTAACCTGCGCAAGATCGCGAAGACACACCGGGAGCACTGGCCGAACGGCTTGGTCTCGTGATCCCCGGCTGGCAACCAAGAGTTGGATAGGGGTGCGGGTCGAGCAAGTCCTGATCGTCGCCCCTCCGCTATCGAAGCCCCCTACGCAGTGATCCGGGAACCACGGCGCCCACCAGGACGGATCATGACGCCGTGCGAAGCGAGCGCTCGCCGGACTGCCTGAGGCCCCGCCCCGACCTTCACGCCGACCTCTACCAGCGTCAACCCGCTGAGGTAGAGGTCGGCTGCTTCGTGGATGCGGGAAGG
>CAYVWO010000306.1:0-3501 GCA_964455495.1 uncultured Tessaracoccus sp. | reverse complement strand
GTGATGTATGGGTCGCCCGACTTGCGGGTCTGCCCCGTGTGGTACTTCTCCGCGACGCGGTACGCGCGCTCGAGCAGCGCGGTGTCGGCCTTCGGGTGGTTGGAGCGGACGATCCTGAACAGCGGGTCGAGCACCGCGGACTTGGAGCGGACGGCGCCCAGGCGCGCGAGCCGGTGCCGCATCCGCAGGCGCGGCTGCTCCGGCCCGGTCACCAACCGGGACGAGCCTGTGAGTGTCTCCTCCGCCATGGCGTGAGTCTAGTGCTGTTTGCCGACAGGTTGTCGCCGGCGCCGGGACGCGACGCTACTCGTCGTCGTCTCGGAGCAGCGCCTTCACCGCGGTCGGGTGCGCCCGGCGCACGACGATCAGCTCGTCGCCGACCTCGATCCGGGTCGCGGTCTTGTCGTAGAACCGGCGCAGCGTCCCGTTACGGATGATGCCGATCACGCGCTCGCCGAGCACCGCCGACGGCGGCTGGCCGACCTCGGACGCCTCCGCCAGCCGCTGATGCACCTCGAGGCCCTCCCCGCCGGTCAGCATGTCCTGGATGATCGTGCCCATCTCCGGCCCGATGGCCGAGAGGCCGAGGAGGCGGCCGACGGTCTCGGAGCTGGTGACCACCGACGACGCCCCGGACTGGCGAACCAGCGGAACGTTAACCTGCTCCCGCACCGCGACGATCACGCCGGCGGTGGGGTTCAGCTGCCGGACGGTCAGCGTCGCGAGGACGGCCGCGTCGTCGCGGTCGAGGGAGATGATGATCTGGCGCGCCTTGCTGACCTCGGCGCGCCGCAGCACGTCGCGGCGCGTGGCGTCGCCCTGGAAGGCGGCGAGGCCGTCGGCGTTGGCCTCCTCCACCGCGACCGCGCTCCCGTCGAGCACGACGATCCTGTCCGCCCGCTCGCCCTGGCGGCGGAGCGTGTTGACCGCGCTGCGGCCCTTCGTGCCGTAGCCGATGACGACGACGTGGTTGCGCATCTTCTTCCTCCAAATCGCGTCGCGGATGCTGCGGCTGCCCTGGTTGGCGAGCACCTCGATGGTGGTGCCGACCAGGACCACCAGGCACCCGCTCCGCCGAGGCGTGATCAGCAGCGCGTTCAGCAGCCGGGCGTGCGGCAGCACCGGCGTGATGTCGCCGTAGCTGCCGGTGGTGACGGTGACCGTCGCGTAGTACAGCGCGTCGACGAAGGACACGCCGTCGCCCGCGGTGTTGTCGACGTAGGCGTCGCGGTCCAGCCACACGAGCATCGTCGTGGTGAACAGGAGCAGCAGCGCGAGCAGCGCGCGGCGTCCCAGCTCCTTGAACGGGGAGCTCGCGATCCGGGGCAGGCTGACCATGGAGAGGACTCCCCCACGGCCGCCTTGCTGGAGCTTGGCCATGGCCTCAGACTGTCACCAGGGCTGAGCAGTTGTCGATGCCCGCCTCCGCCAGCCGGTCCCGGCCGCCGAGGAAGCTCAGCTCCATGACCACGCTGACGTGCACGAGCTCCGCGCCCATCTGCCTCAGCAGCTCGGCCGTCGCGCCGACGGTGCCGCCGGTGGCGAGGACGTCGTCGACGACCAGCACCCGCGCGCCGGGGCGGATGGCGTCCCGGTGCATGGTGAGGGTCTCGTTGCCGTACTCCAGCTCGAAGCTGTGGCTGATGATCTCGCCGGGCAGCTTTCCGGGCTTGCGCACCGGAACGAACCCCGCGCCGAGCGCGAGCGCGACCGGGGCGGCGAAGATGAACCCGCGCGCCTCCATGCCCACGACGACGTCGATCCGCTCCGGCGCGCCGGTCACCAGCTCGGTGACGGCGGCCTGGAACCCTGTGGGCGAGGCCAGCAGCGGGGTGATGTCCTTGAACACCACGCCCGGCTTCGGGAAGTCGACGACGTCGCGGATCAACGACCCGACCAGCGCGCGGCGCCCTGCCGCCTCCCTGCTCACTTCTTGCCCTTGCGCTCCGCGCGGCTCGACGCCGTGCGCCGCTGCGTCCTCGCGCCGGGGACCACGTCGGCAGCGGCGTCGGTGGCCGACACCCCGGCCTCGGCCGGCTGCGCCTCGTGGGCCGCGCGCTTGTGCTCGGCCCGGGCGGCGCGGCGTGCGAGGCGCTCGCGGTGCTCCACCATGTCCGGCTCGCGCTCGCGCAGCCACGCGAGCAGCGGGGCCGCGACGAACAGCGACGAGTACGCGCCCGCGATCATGCCGACGAGCAGCGCGAGGCCGAGGTCGGCGAGCGGGCCCGACTGCAACCAGGTGCCCGCGATGAACAGCGCCAGCACCGGCAGCACGCCGATGATCGTCGTGTTGACCGAGCGGATGACCACCTGGTTGACCGCCAGGTTCGCCTGGTACGAGTACGTCTTGTTCGTCTCGGTGAGGCCCCGGACGTTCTCGCGGATCTTGTCGAACACCACGACGGTGTCGTACAGCGAGTAGCCGAGGATGGTGAGCACGCCGATGATCGTCGACGGCGTCACCGTGAACCCCAGCAGCGCGAACGCGCCGATGGTCAGCAGGAGGTCGTGGACCACCGCGACGATGGCCGCGATCGACATCTTCCAGTCCCGGAAGTACGCCGCGATCAGCAGCATGACGAGGCCCATGAAGACGACGAGCGCCACGAGGCCGCGCTGCGAGATGGTCTTGCCCCACGACGCGCCGATCGCGTTGTAGGCCACCTCGTCGGCCTCCACGCCGGCGATGTCGGCGATGGCCGCGCGGACGACGGAGGTCTCGTCGGGCGAGAGCGACCGGGTCTGCACGCGGATGTTGGTGTCGCCGAGCGAGAACACCTGGGCCTCGAGTTCCGGCACGTCGATCTCGGCGACCTTCTCGCGGACCTGATCGACGGTGCCCGCCTGGATGGCCATCGGCGCCTGGAAGTCGGTGCCGCCCGTGAACTCGATGCTCAGCTGGCCCGTGTAGAGCCGCCCTGCGATACCTAGCTTCTTGCCGGACATCAGGCCTCCTGCGGGGTCTGGGTGGCGGGGACGGCGCCGGTCCTGCGGCGCAGGCGCCTGCCGAGCAGCGAGTCCTCCGTGACGCCCATGTGCGCGGCGTCGAGGCCCGACCACTTGTGGCCCTGCCCGAAGAACTTCGTACGGCCCAGGATCTCGACGAGCGGCCTGGTGAAGAAGAACACCACGGCGAGGTCGATCAGGGTGGTCAGGCCCAGCGTGAAGGCGAAGCCGCGCACCGACCCGATCGCGAGGAAGAACAGCACGACGGCCGACAGCAGCGACACGGCGTCCGAGATGACGATCGTGCCGCGGGCCTTGATCCAGCCGGAGCTGAGCGCGGACTTCAGGCTGCGGCCCTCCCGGATCTCGTCGCGGATGCGCTCGAAGTAGATGATGAACGAGTCCGCGGTGACCGCGATGCCGACGATGGCGCCGGCGATGCCGGGCAGGTTCAGGGCGAAGCCCATGCCCGCGCCGAGGAGCACCATCATCGCGTAGGTGGCCGCGGCGGCCACGGCCAGCGAGAGCACCACGACGATGCCCATGCCGCGGTAG
>CAYVWO010000305.1:2843-3502 GCA_964455495.1 uncultured Tessaracoccus sp. | reverse complement strand
GGCATCTCCCCGGTCGGCGACTTCATCTTCAACCACACCGCCTCCGAACACGAGTGGGCGCGCAAGTGCGTCGCCGGCGAGCCGGGCTACGAGGACTTCTACCTCGTCTTCCCGGACCGCGCCATGCCCGACCAGTACGAGCAGCACACCCGCGAGATCTTCCCCGACGACCACCCCGGGTCCTTCATCCAGCTGCCGGACGGGCGCTGGATCTGGTCGACGTTCTACCACTTCCAGTGGGACCTGAACTACGCGAACCCCGCGGTCTTCCGGGCCATGGCCGGCGAGATGCTCTTCCTCGCCAACCAGGGCATCGAGGTGCTGCGGATGGACGCCGTCGCGTTCATCTGGAAGCGACTCGGGACCCCGTGCGAATCGCTGCCCGAGGCCCACCTGCTGCTCCAGGCCTTCAACCGCGTGCTGCGGCTGGCCGCGCCCGCGCTGATCTTCAAGTCCGAGGCCATCGTCCACCCCGACGAGGTGATCCAGTACATCTCGCCTGGCGAGTGCCAGATCTCCTACAACCCGCTCCAGATGGCGCTGACCTGGGAGGCCCTCGCCACCCGCGACGCGCGGCTGCTGAGCCAAGCGATCGAGCGCCGGCACGCCCTCCCCGAGGGCACGGCGCGCCGCGTGCAGGTGCTGCGCATCGCGAGCAA
>CAYVWO010000305.1:0-2833 GCA_964455495.1 uncultured Tessaracoccus sp. | reverse complement strand
TGGGTCAACTACGTCCGCGGACACGACGACATCGGCTGGACCTTCGCCGACGAGGACGCGGCTGAGCTCGGCATCGACGGCTTCGAGCACCGCCGGTTCCTCAACCAGTTCTACGTCGGGCGCTACCCGGGCAGCTTCGCGCGCGGCGCGGCCTTCCAGGAGAACCCGAAGACCGGCGACGCCCGCGTCGCGGGGACGACGGCGTCCCTGGCCGGCATCGAGGCGGGCGATGCCGGCGGCGAGGACCGCGTGGTGCTGGCGCACGCCGTCGCGATGAGCACCGGCGGCATGCCGCTGCTGTACCTCGGCGACGAGGTGGCCCAGCTGAACGACTACTACTACCGCGACCGCCCCGCCGAGGCCGGCGACAGCCGCTGGGTCAACCGGCCGTTCCGCCCGGAGGTCGCCTACGCCGCCAGGCACGACGAGGCGACGACCGCCGGCCGAGTGTTCACGCGGCTCCACCGCCTGCTTCAGGTCCGGCGCGAGACCCCCGAGCTGGGCGGCAACGACCTGGTCCCGTTCCTCACGCCCCACCCGTCGGTGCTGGCCTTCCAGCGCCCCGGGCCCGACGGCGTCGTCCTGGTGCTCGCGAACTTCGGCGACGACCCGGTCCGCGTCGACGCGCCGACGCTCTCCGGCTTCGCCCCGGAGGCGGTCGACCTCGTCACCGACGAGGCCTTGGGCCTCGCCGACGGCGTCGCCCTCGGCCCGCACGCGTTCCTCTGGCTCCGTTGTCGCCATACATAGACACGAACGCGGTGTCACGGTATGTTGACATCCATGCCGGACGAACGGGTCTACAACGCGCGTTCCCTCACTCGCATGGGGACCGCGCTCACGGGATTGCGCCGTGCCCGCGGCCTGACCCAGGCCGAGGCTGCCAAGCGTGCTGGCGTGTCGCGCCAGTGGCTCGTCGCGGCTGAGGGCGGCAAGACCGAGGGCCTCGAACTCGGCCGCCTGATGGCACTGCTCGACTCCCTGGGCTCCTCCCTGCTGGTCCGCGACGACCTGGACGCCCACGATGGCTGAGGTCGACCGGCTGGAGATCCTGCTGAGTGGCGAGCACGTCGCCTCGGTCGAGCGCACCCGGCGGGGTTCGCTGCGCCTCTCCTATCTGAGCGAGGCCACGCATCCCGGCTCGACCCCGCTCTCCCTCTCGCTGCGCCCCGAGGAGGGCACCTTCACCGGCGCCCGCGTCGACGACTACCTGTGGGGGCTGCTCCCCGAGAGTGACGAGGCCCGCCGGGCGGTTCAGGCCCACCTCGGCGCGAATCCCCGAGACTCACTCAGTCTGCTGGGTGCGATCGGATGGGATTGCGCCGGGGCGGTTCAGTTCTGCCACCCCGAGGACCTAGAGGCGCTGCGCGCCCGCGAGGGCCGCCTCGATCCCGCCGACGACGTCGAGTCCCGATTGTCTGGGATGCAGTTCGACGGCTCGTGGCTGCTCCCCGGCGAGCACTGGTCACTGGGGGGCATGCAGCAGAAGTTCACGCTCGCCCGCACCGCGGATGGATGGGCCTACCCGCGCGGGGCGGTCGCGAGCACCCACATCGTCAAGCCCGGCGTAAGGTCACTCCACCATCAGGCGTTGGTCGAGCACCTCAGTATGCGGGCCGCCCGAGCGTTCGGCGTCGAGGTCGCGAACACCGAGTACCTGGACTTCGGCTCCGCACGCGCGATCGTGATCGAGCGTTTCGATCGCGTCTTCGACCCACAGGATCCCACGAGCACGAAGCGTCTTCATCAGGAGGATCTCTGCCAGGCCACGGCAAACCCGCAGAAGTACGAGGAGTTCGGCGGCCCCGGCGTGAAGGACATCGTCGGGCTGCTCAGACAGGCGTCCGAGTCCGCTGCCGCAGCTGACCGGAACGTGGACTCCTTCCTGGACATGATCGTGTTCAACACAGTCGTCATGGCCCCTGACGCACACGCCCGCAACTACGCCGTCCTTCTCGACGGCGACAGCGTGCGATTGGCACCCGGGTACGACATCGCCACCGGACTCCCCTATGGCATGCCCGCCGGCGGGCGGCGCCTCGGCTCGATGAGCATCGGCGGCACCTTCGACCTCGCGGAGATCGGCGCCGATCATTGGCGACGGCTCGGCGACGAGATCGATGTCGACAGCGAGAGGCTGGCGAGCCGAGCGACAGAGTTCACGACAGGAGCACCCGAGGTGTTCAGCAACGCCGCCGCGGAGGTCGAAGACTGGGACGGCTCGGTCCGCGCGGTGATGGACCGTCTCCTTCCCGCGTTTCAGGAAGGGCAGCGCGGTTGACATCGCTGGCTGATATTGCGGTTGTCGCCGTCCCTATGCGGACGAACGCAACCGCGTTGACTCACGATCCGTGTCCCAGCAGACGGACGCAACCGCAGTAGCCGACCCCGTCAATCTCAGAACAGGACGGTGGCCAGGCGGCGGCGGGCTTTCAGGACCAGCGGGTCGGTGCGGCCGATAATCTCGAACAGCTCCAAGAGCCGCACTCGGATCCGGTCGCGGTCCTCCGGGGACGACTCCGCGGCGAGGCCGAGCAGCCGGTCGAGCCCCTCCGCGGAGCGGCCGTTGATGATCTCCAAGTCCGCGGCATCGAGTTGGGCCTCGACGTCGCTCGGGGCCTCCTCGGCCCGGGCCACGATGGCCAGCGGGTCGAACGACATGCTGCGGGCGAGCAGCGCGGCCTGGGCGCGGCCCGCGATCACCTCGGCGTCGTTCGGCGTCTCCTTCAGCAGCGCGTCGAACTCCTCGACGGCGCGGGCGAAGTCGCCCGCCTCCAGCGCGGCGTCTGCCTTGTCGAAACGCGGGTTCGCGGGAGGGACGCCATCGGCGGCG
>CAYVWO010000304.1:2582-3529 GCA_964455495.1 uncultured Tessaracoccus sp. | reverse complement strand
GAGCACGTCGACCTCGGCTACGCCGTCACCGCCCACCGCGCCCAAGGCATCACCACCGACACCGCCCACGTCCTCGTCGAACCCACCACCACGCGGGAGAACCTGTATGTCGCGATGACGCGTGGGCGGGAGTCGAACCGGGCCTACGTCATCCTTGACCGCCCTGACGAGCACGCCACCGCGCATCCGGGCGACAATCCCGACGCCACCGCCCGCACGGTCCTCTACGGCGTGCTCCAACACAGCGGTGCTGAGCTGTCGGCGCACGAGACCATCACCGCCGAGCAGGACCGGTGGGGCTCGATCGCCCAACTCGCCGCCGAATACGAAACCATCGCCGCTGCAGCCCAGCACGACCGCTGGACCACCCTGGTCCTCGGCTCCGGGCTCACCGACGAGCAAGCGCGAGCCGTGATCGACTCCGATGCTTTCGGCGCCCTGACTGCGGAACTGCGCCGGGCCGAAGCCAACCACCACAACGTCGACACCCTCCTGCCACGCCTCATCGCAGCGCGTGGGTTCGCCGATGCCGACGACATCGCCTCCGTCATCCACCACCGCCTCGCCAACGCCACCACCCGCCCCGCCGGCTCCGGCCGCACCCGCCAGGCACCGCGTCTCATCGCCGGGCTGATACCCGAAGCCACCGGCCCCATGACCCCCGACATGCAACAAGCCCTGACCGAGCGCCGCCACCTCATCGAAACCCGGGCAGAAGCAGTCCTCGACACCGCCCTCCACACCCACGAGCCATGGGTTACAGCACTCGGTCCACTCCCAGCCGGAGAGCGGGAGCGGCAGCAGTGGCGACGCCGCGCTGTGGTTGTGGCCGCCTACCGCGACCGCTACCAGATCACCGACACGGCACCCCTCGGGACACCACCAGAAAACACCGCACAGAAGATCGACCGCGCCCGAGCCGAAACCGCGCTCCGGACGCTGACCCG
>CAYVWO010000304.1:0-2572 GCA_964455495.1 uncultured Tessaracoccus sp. | reverse complement strand
TGACCCGCCCGACCCTCCAGGACGAGCGTCGGCGCCCCGCCTCCCAAGCGACGCGGCACCTCCACCTCTAACCCGCCAACGGTTGGCCTGTGGAGGCCGTCGACCGCTCCGAATGATTGTTCGCGGGGTAGGCGGTGAGTTCTTATGCTTGGGCTGCAGCCCGATGCTCACGCCACACGTCGCCATGAAGACGGGCTCACTCGCATCCCGTAGTCGTGTCGTGGCCCTATGGGGGCCAACTTGTCGAGATACTTGTGGGGGACATGAATCTCTGACACCAGGCGATTTCGCGCAGCCGAGCCATCGCCAGAGAGCGAGGCAGGCTATGCCGGCGACACTTCCACTGATCCGGCTATGGGACGACAACCCGAGCACACTAGACCTCCTCGGGTTCGACGCCGTGGTCGAGCCGATCGTCGCCGCGGTCCGCGAACGCAGCATTCACCCGCTGACGCTGTCGGTGCAGAGCCCGTGGGGCGGCGGAAAGTCCACGATCCTGAAGCTGATCGAGGCCGAGTTCCAGGACGACGACAGCTGCTTCGTCGTCTCGACCAACCCGTGGGCCTACGACGACCAGGCGGATGTCAAAGGCACTCTGATCTCTGAGATTCTGCACGGCATCGAGAGCCAGATCCCCGATCCAGGCATCAGGGCCAAGGTGGCCGACAAGGCGAAGGAACTGCTCGGACGCATCAGTTGGAGCCGAGCCGCGGTCGCCATCGCCAAGGGCGCGCTGACCTTCCAGGTCGACCCGCAACAGATCGCGGACATCTTCCAGCCCAAGGACCCGGGCGGGCCGGACTCGATGGCCAGCTTCAACGACGCCTACAAGGAGCTGCTCGCGCTCATACCGAACGTTGAGCGTGTCGTGGTCTTGGTCGACGACCTCGATCGATGTTTGCCGGATGCGGTGACCGCTACATTGGAGGCGATCAAGCTCTTCCTCTCGACCGAGAAGATGGTCTTCGTCCTGGCAGCGGACCAGGACATGGTCCGAGACGCTATCTCGGTGAGCCTGGATGGCGCTCGACGCGGCGACATCTTCGCCCAGCGCTACTTGGAGAAGATCGTTCAGCTCCCGATTGCACTACCGCGTCTGTCCGCCGCCGATGCGGAGGCCTACATCGGCCTCCTGATCGCTGGCCGTTCGATGGAGGAGTCGGACCTGCATGCCCTCGCGGAGCACGTCCGTGCCCGACGCAACGCTAACCAGTCTCCACTGCTGCATGACTTCGACGACCTCGCCGTCAAGCCATCTGACGAAGACCTCGCGCTTGCGATTCAGCTTGCCGAAGGGCTCAGCGCGGATCGGCGGTCGAACCCGCGCCAGATCAAGCGTTTCCTCAACGCGTTTGGCGTTCGCGAGTCGATCGCCCGCGCTCGCGGCGTCACGATCCCCCCGGCCGTGATGATCAAGATGCTGCTGCTCGAAGAACTTCACCGCACGTCCTTCAACGCGTTGGCGGGAGCGTCGGTTCAAGAGCGCAAGTCCATCGTGGCCCGGTGGGAGGCGTGGGCGAACCCCTCCGGTGAGGAGGGCGAGGACGCGACCCTCCCAGAGGGCATCGACGAAGCGACGAAGGAATGGGCCGCTGCCCCTCCGTCACTGCGAAGCGAGAACCTTGACCCGTATCTCACCCTCGCTGCGAGCCTGATCAACGTGAGTATGGGCGCTCAGGTCTCCGACGAGGTGCTGGCGCTGATCAACGATCTGCTCGGCGAGAGTGATGCTGCGCGGAACGTGGCCGCCGACGCTCTCAGCGAGCGCGGGGAAGACGAGCAACGGGCAGCTCTCGATGTTCTGTTCGCCACGGCCAAGCGCCTGGATGACGGGGAAGCAGTGGTCCGCGGCGCAGTGCTTTGGGTCGGGAAGACGCCCGCACTGGAGCAGGATGTGGCAGCCGGAGTTGAAGCACACTGCTGGGGATCACGACTTACTCCAGGTGCGGTCGTCGAACTCGCGACAAGCAGACGATCTACCCTCATGCAGCTCGTGAGACGTGCCGCTCAGGACACCACACTGCACCCGTCGACGCAGACCGCCGCGCGCGAGGAGTTGGAGCAGGTCAGTGGGAACTAGCGGCGCTTACGGCGGCAGCAACTCTGCTGAATGGAACGACTTCCGAGACGCATGGTCCGACCTCGGCTCAGGGCATGCCGGCACCGGCGGTGACACCGGAGAGCCGGGCCCTTCTCAGCCTTCCGATCAGCTATTTGAACCGACGCAACCCGCGTCCGACCTCGACCGAGTAGGGCAAGCACTTATCAATGCCCTCTGGCGCGACGATCCAGCCACCAGAGGCAACGTCGTACCGACAATTCCGCGCCCACGTGTTCCCGGCCGCCGAGGCGCCGGTGCAGGAGGTGCAGCAGGTGCAGGAGGAACAGGCGGGGGATCCGCAGGCGCCGGGCGGTCCGGGAGCCGGTCCACTCGGCAGGTGATTGGTGGAGCCTCACGCGGTGGCGCGACGATCGGTGCGGCCTACGCGCTGCGGAACCGCGACGCCCAGCGGCTGGCTGACTACGGCCTGTCACTCGCCGAGTTCGACTCCCTCAGCCCTCGTGCTCGCAT
>CAYVWO010000303.1:3231-3551 GCA_964455495.1 uncultured Tessaracoccus sp. | reverse complement strand
CGCCTCATCGACGATCATCATCCGCCGAAGCGCGTCGAGGTAGTCCTGCGCGGCGGGACGCGAGGGCAGGCTCGGGGCGTCGTCGACCTCATCACGCGCGCGCTTCATCACGGTGGCCAGAGTGGAGGGCTGCGCCGTCATCTGGGCGTAGGCGTGGAGGAACCGGCGGACGAGTCGCGGATTGCGGGTTGCGCCGGACACCTCGTCGATGTCGTGCTCGACGATCACTCTGAGGTAGCCATTCAGGTAGGTGCGGGCCGTAGCCTCCGATGCGCCGACAAGTAGCGGCCAGCCGCCCACCGCGATGTGGTGGAGGTAGT
>CAYVWO010000303.1:0-3221 GCA_964455495.1 uncultured Tessaracoccus sp. | reverse complement strand
TGACCGAGACCGCCGACGAAGTTGCCTCCATCTCGGTGAGGGTCATGGTCCGCATCCGCAACGTGCCGAAACGGCCTGCGCCGGAGTGGCGCGCCGCTTCATCACGAGGAGTGGCTGAGCCGGTGAGGATGAACTGCCCCGGAGACCTGCGCTCATCGACCGAGCGTCGCACCGCATCCCAGACGCGCGGCGCGCGCTGCCATTCGTCGAGGAGCCGCGGAGCCGCTCCGTCGAGCACGAGCCGTGGGTCGAGCTCGGCGCGTCGCTCCGCCTGTGGGTCGACGTCGAGGAGCACCTCGCTGGCCGCGCGGCGTCGGGCGGTCTCGGTCTTCCCGCATCCCTTCACGCCTTCGATGAGCACAGCACCCATGGCCTGAAGCTGTCCGTCGAGGAGGGCGTCGGCCAGTCTGGGCAGGTAGGGGTGGGTTCCTTGCGTCATCGCGGACTCCAGTTTGCAAAATACACGGATTTGAGTTTAAAGAATACACAGCTTCTGGTTGCCGCTCTGCACAACCTCCGCGAACCGCCGGCCCGCGGCAGTACCTGGCCTCATATGCACAACGCTGGCTATACGACCAGCCCTGCGAAATGGGGACGGGGTTGGCTGTATAGCCAGCGTTGTGCGCGCGCTGACGCGTCGTGCGGCGGCTCGCCCGGCGGGTGTCAGTCCTCGATGGCCGCGGCGAACTGCGACTGATACAGCCGGTAGTACGCGCCCTTCGCCTCGAGCAGCTCCGCGTGCGTGCCCTGCTCGACGATGGCGCCGTCCTCCATCACGAGGATCAGGTCGGCGTCGCGGATGGTCGACAGGCGGTGGGCGATCACGAACGACGTCCTGCCGCTGCGCAGCGCCGACATCGCGTGCTGGACCAGCAGCTCGGTTCGGGTGTCGACCGAGCTGGTGGCCTCGTCGAGGATCAGCAGGCTCGGGTCGGCGAGGAACGCGCGCGCGATCGTGATCAGCTGCTTCTCGCCCGCGGAAACGTTCGAGCCCTCCTCGTCGATCACCGTGTCGTAGCCGTCCGGCAGCGAGTGCACGAAGCGGTCGACGAAGGTCGCTCGGGCGGCCTCAAGGATCTCCTCCTCGGTCGCGCCCGGGCGGCCGTAGGCGATGTTGTCGCGGATCGTGCCGCCGAACAGCCACGTGTCCTGCAGCACCATGCCGATCTCGGAGCGCACCGAGCTGCGCGGAACCGTCGCGATGTCCACGCCGTCGATGCTGATCTTGCCGCCGTTCAGGTCGTAGAACCGCATGATCAGGTTCACCAGCGTCGTCTTGCCGGCGCCCGTGGGGCCGACGATCGCGACGGTCTGGCCGGGCTCGGCGACAAGGCTCAGGTCGCCGATCAGCGGCTTGTCCGGCGAGTAGGAGAACTCGACGTCGTGGAACTCGACCCGGCCCGCCAGCTCCGCGGGGAGGTGTCCCGACGGCTCGGGGGTCATCTCGTCGGCGTCCAGCAGCTCGAACACGCGCTCAGCCGACGCGACGCCCGACTGCAGCAGGTTCGCCATCGACGCCACCTGCGTCAGCGGCTGCGTGAACTGCCGCGAGTACTGGATGAACGCCTGCACGTCGCCGATGTTCATGGTGCCCGACGCCACGCGTAGGCCGCCGATCACGGCGATGACGACGTAGTTCAGGTTCCCGACCAGGAACATGACCGGCATGATGATGCCGGAGATGAACTGCGCGCCGAAGCCGGCCTTGTACAGCTCCTGGTTCCGCGCGCGGAACACCGCCTCGACCTCGCGCTGACGGCCGAACACCTTGACGAGCGAGTGGCCCGTGAAGGCCTCCTCGATGTGCGCGTTCAGCTCGCCCGTCGACTTCCAGTTCTGCGCGAACAGCTTCTGCGAGCGCTTGCCGATCACGGTGGTCACGACGCCCGCGACGGGCACCGAGAGCAGCGCCACGAGCGCCAGCGTCGGCGAGATCCAGAACATCATGATCAGCACGCCGATCACCATCAGCAGCGAGTTCAGCAGCTGCGAGAGGGTCTGCTGCAGCGTCTGCGACACGTTGTCGATGTCGTTGGTGACGCGGCTCAGCACCTCGCCGCGGGCCTGCTTGTCGAAGTAGGACAGCGGCAGCCGATCGAGCTTCGCCGACACCTCCTGCCGCATCCGGAAGATGGTGCGCTGCACGGCGTCGTTCAGGATCCAGCCCTGCGCGTAGGAGAACACGAACGACACCACGTACAGCCCGAGGACGATCAGCAGCACCGTCCCGATGCCGCCGAAGTCGATGCCCTGCCCGGGCGTGAAGTCCAGGTTGCGGAGCATGTCGGCCATCTGGGTGTTGCCCTGCGCGACGAGGCCGTCGATGATCGACTGCTTGGTCGCGCCTGGGGGCCACTCGTGGGAGCCGATGATGCCGGCCAGCATCATGTCGGTCGCGCGGCCGAGGATCTTCGGCCCGACGACGCTGAGCGCCACCGACAGCGTGCCGATAGCGATCGCGATGATGACCAGCGCGCGCACCGGGCGCAGGTTGCCCATCAGCCGCTTGACCGACGGGAGGAAGTTCACGGCCTTCTCGCCCGCGACCATGTGGCCGCCGGGACCGCCGCCGCCGGGGCCGCGCCGGGCGCCGGGCCCGAACTTCGGCCGCTCGTTCGCCTTCTTCTCAGTCACTTCCGTCTTCTCGCTCATGCTGCCGCCTCCTCGACGCTCAGCTGGGACTCGACGATCTCCTGGTACGTCTCGCTGGACGCGAGCAGCTCGTCGTGCGTGCCGCGGCCGACGATCTCGCCGTCCTCGAGGACGAGGATCTCGTCGGCCCCGGTGATGGTGGAGACGCGCTGCGCGACGACCAGCACGGCCGCCTGCTCCGTCTCGGGGGCCAGCGCGGCGCGCAGCCGCGCGTCGGTGGTCACGTCGAGGGCCGAGAACGAGTCGTCGAACACGTAGACGCTCGGCCGCTTCACCAGCGCCCGCGCGATGGCGAGGCGCTGCCGCTGGCCGCCGGAGACGTTTGTGCCGCCCTGGGCGATGTGCGCCTCGAGCTGGTCGTCGAGCTCGCGCACGAAGTCGGCGGCCTGCGCTACCTCAAGCGCATGCCAGAGCTCGTCGTCGGTGGCGTCGGGCTTGCCGTAGCGCAGGTTCGACGCGACGGTGCCCGTGAACAGGTAGGGCTTCTGCGGCACGAGGCCGATCCGCGCCCACAGCGCGTCGGGGTCCATCTCACGCACGTCCACGCCGTCGAGGCGCACGGCGCCGGC
>CAYVWO010000302.1:0-3579 GCA_964455495.1 uncultured Tessaracoccus sp. | reverse complement strand
CAAGCTACCGGCTGGCGAGGGCCTCGGACAGGAGTCTTCGGTGGAAGAGCGGCTCATCCGTCAGTTCTGGGTGGAACGCGACGCCGGTGATCGTCCCCTGGCGGACGCCGACGATGCCGTCGCCGCGGCGCGCGAGGACCTCGACCCCGGGGCCGGTCTCGGTGACCTGCGGGGCACGAATGAACGCGACCCGCGCCGGTCCGTACGAGGTGTCGAGCTCGGCCTCCGTCGAGTCCACCTGCGGGCCGAACGCGTTGCGGCGCACGGTGACGTCGAGGACGCCGAGCGACCGTTGGCCGGGTGCGGGGTCGAGGACGCGCCGGGCCAGCAGGATCAGCCCGGCGCAGGTGCCGAGGGTCGGCGTTCCGCCGCGGATCGCGTCGGCCAGCGGTTCCTGGAGCCCGAAGAGCCGCAGCAGCCGGTCGATCGTCGACGACTCCCCGCCGGGCAGCACCAGGGCGTCGACGCGCGGCCCGTCGGGACCGGCCAGGTCGGAGGGCACCCGCAGCAGGGCCGTGCGCGCCCCGAGCGACTGGAGCAGCCGGACGTGCTCGCGCACCCCGCCCTGCAGGGCGAGCACGCCGACGGTTGTCACCAGCCGCGCTCCGCCAGGCGGTGCGGCGCGGGGAGGTCGGCGACGTTGATGCCGACCATGGCCTCCCCGAGCCCGCGGGAGGCCTCCGCGATGGCCGCCGGGTCGTCGTACAGCGCGGTGGCCTTGACGATGGCCGCCGCGCGCGCAGCCGGGTCGCCCGACTTGAAGATGCCCGAGCCGACGAACACGCCGTCGGCCCCGAGCTGCATCATCATCGCGGCGTCGGCGGGCGTGGCGACACCGCCCGCGGTGAACAGCACCACCGGCAGGGCGCCGCGCTCGGCGACCTCCCGCACGATGTCGTACGGCGCCTGGAGCTCCTTGGCCGCCACGTACAGCTCGTCCGGGTTCGCCTCGTAGGTGGCCCTCAGGACGGCGATCTCGCGCCGGATCGTGCGGATGTGCTTGGTGGCCTCGGAAACGTCGCCGGTGCCTGCCTCGCCCTTGGACCGGATCATCGCCGCGCCCTCGGCGATCCGGCGCAGCGCCTCACCCAGGTTGGTCGCGCCGCACACGAACGGGACGGTGAAGGCGTGCTTGTCGATGTGGTTGACGTAGTCGGCGGGGGAGAGGACCTCCGACTCGTCGATGTAGTCCACCCTCAGGTGCTCGAGCACCTGGGCCTCGACGAAGTGCCCGATCCTCGCCTTCGCCATCACCGGGATGGAGACGGTGTTGATGATCGCGGCGATCAGGTCGGGGTCGCTCATGCGCGCCACGCCGCCCTGGGCGCGGATGTCGGCGGGGACGCGCTCGAGCGCCATCACCGCGACGGCGCCGGCGTCCTCGGCGATCCTGGCCTGTTCGGGCGTGACGACGTCCATGATGACGCCGCCCTTGAGCATGTCGGCGAGGCCGCGCTTGACGAGGGGGGAACCGGTGTTGTCTGCCATGCGGCCCATCCTGGGCGCGATACTGGATCAATCCAAGGGCCAGAACCATGCGAGTGTTCATAGACCGGTATTCTGAGGGGATGCGCACGGCCCCCGAGATCGCTCTGCCCCTCAGCCTCGACGGCGGGGGCTCGGGTTCGACCGTTGGCGGTTCGCTGCCCGCCCGGATCGCCGCCGAGCTTCGCCGCCTGATCGGCGAGACGGTGCTCGCGCCCGGCGACGCGGTGCCGTCCAGCCGCGCGTTGGCGGCGCACCTCGGCGTGTCGCGCGGGTCGGTCGTTGCCGCCTACGACCAGCTGCTGGCCGAGGGCTACCTCAGCGCCGCCGTCGGGCGTTCGACGGTGGTGAACCCGCAGCTGCGGACGGTGCACCCCCTTCCCCGTCCCGCGCGCCCGCCCCGGCGCCGGACGCCCGAGCCCCCGCCGGTGCTGGACCTCCGCCCGGGCCGGCCGTGGGCCGCCGACATCGTCGGCCCGGCGTGGAGGGCCGCCTGGCGCGAGGCGTCGGCCGCGCCCATGGACGACGCGGTGCCCGCCCTGGGCCTTCCTGGGCTTCGACGCGCCTGGGCCGATCACCTGCGCCGGATGCGCGCGGTGGTGCGCGACCCCGCCCAGCTCGCGGTCACCGGCGGCGGACGGGAGGGCTTCGCCCTGCTGCTCCTGGCGCTCGGCGAGGGGAGTCCCGCGCGGCTCAGGGTCGGGGTCGAGGAGCCCGGGTACCCGTCGCTGCGCCGCGTCCCCGCCCGGTTCGGCGCGACGGTGGTGCCCGTGCCGGTGGACGAGCACGGCCTGCGCGTGGCGGACCTGCCCACCGGGGCGGACGCGCCGGACCTCCTGATCGTCACGCCCAGCCACCAGTACCCGATGGGCGGATCGCTGCCG
Organism: uncultured Tessaracoccus sp.; assembly: GCA_964455495.1. Classification (GTDB taxonomy): domain Bacteria; phylum Actinomycetota; class Actinomycetes; order Propionibacteriales; family Propionibacteriaceae; genus Arachnia. Next base: position 1,210 of record CAYVWO010000302.1, on the reverse strand, counting down.
GTGGATCGTCGGCAGGAGCTGCTGGAGTGGGCCAGGATGCACAGGGTGGTGATCGTCGAGGACGACTACGACTCGGAGCTGCGCTACACCTCGGAGCCGCTGCCCGCGCTGGCGGCGCTCGACGACCCCGCCGACGGGAGGGTGGTCCTGCTCGGCACCCTGGCGAAGACGCTCACGCCGGCGTTGGCCACGGGGTTCCTCGCCCTGCCCGCCTGGCTGGTGCCGGCGGTCGCCGAGGCGCGCGCGGAGCTCGGTCAGCCCGTCGGCCTCGTGCCGCAGCGCGCCGTCGCGAACTACCTGGACAGCGGCGCGCTTCGGCTCCACACGCAGCGGATGCGCAACCGATACCGGCGCCGTCGGGCCCAGGTGGTCGCCGCGCTGTCCGGGGTGCCGGGGGTGCGCGTCTCCCCGATGGACGGGGGGCTGCACGCGGTCGTGGAGACCGCCCGGCCGGAGGCCGACGTGGTGGCCGACCTCGCCGCGGCGGGGGTGGGGGTCAGCCCGCTCTCGGGGTACTGGTCCGGCGCGGGCGCCGAGGGCGTCGTCTTCGGCTTCGGCGCGGCGACCGAGGCGGACCTCGTGCTAGCCCTGGCCCAGATCGCGCGCGCCGCCTCGGCGCCCCGAGGCGCAGACGACCCCGCCTGACGGATAAGTGCTGTCACATCGGGACTCTGCGAAATACGCCCGTTCTGAGAGCATCTCGATGCACTTTTCCGTCGGATCAGCCCGCGGCGACGCTCTTGAACCCGCGCAGGCGGAGGCTGTTGCCGACGACGAACACGCTGGAGAACGCCATCGCCGCGCCCGCCAGCATCGGGTTGAGCATGCCGAGGGCCGCGATGGGGATGGCCGCCACGTTGTAGGCGAAGGCCCAGAACAGGTTGGCCTTGATCGTGCCCAGCGTCCTGCGCGACAACCTGATGGCGTCGACGGCGCCGCGCAGGTCGCCGCGGACCAGGGTGAGGTCGGAGGCCTCGATGGCGACGTCGGTGCCGGTGCCCATGGCGAGGCCGAGGTCGGCCTGCGCGAGGGCGGGGGCGTCGTTGACGCCGTCGCCGACCATCGCGACGACCTTTCCCTCCTTCCGGAGGCGAACGACGACGTCGACCTTGTCCTTCGGCAGCACCTCGGCGATCACCTGGTCGATCCCGACCTCAGCGGCGATCTGCCGGGCGACGGCCTCGTTGTCGCCGGTCAGCAGCACGGGGGT
>CAYVWO010000301.1:0-3582 GCA_964455495.1 uncultured Tessaracoccus sp. | reverse complement strand
ATGACGTAATCCTTGCCCTCGAGACGCATCTTGCCGGCCGCCTTCACCGCGGCCTCGCTGCCCAGGGCAACCAGGTCGTCGAAGTTCATGATCTGGGCCTTGATGAAGCCCTTCTGGAAGTCGGTGTGGATCACGCCGGCGGCCTCGGGGGCGGTGGCGCCCTTCTTGATCGTCCAGCCGCGGGCCTCCTTCGGCCCGGCCGTCAGGTAGCTCTGCAGGCCAAGGGTGTCGTAGCCGACGCGGGCGAGCACGTCCAGGCCGGGCTCCTCGACGCCCATCTCGGCGAGGAACTCGCGCGCCTCGTCCTCCTCCATCTCGACAAGCTCGGACTCGAACTTGGCGTCGAGGAAGATGGCTTCGCTTGGCGCGACGATCGCGCGCATCCTGGCCTTCAGGTCTTCGTCGCCCAGCTCGTCCTGGTCGCAGTTGAAGACGTACAGGTACGGCTTGGCCGTGAGCAGGTGGAGCTCGTACAGCGCGTCGAGGTCCAGGCCGGCGGCGCGCACGCCCGTGCCGGACTCCAGCGCCACCTTGGCCTCCTTGAACGCCGCCGCCTTCGGCTGCGACTCCTTCTTGATCCGCGCCTCCTTCTCGATGCGCGGCAGCGCCTTCTCGACGGTGGCGAGGTCGGCGAGGATCAGCTCGGTGGTGATCGTGTCGATGTCGGAGGCCGGGTCGACCTTGCCGTCGACGTGGGTGACGTCCTCGTCGTCGAACACGCGAGTGACCTGGCAGATCGCATCGGCCTCGCGGATGTTGGCCAGGAACGCGTTGCCCATGCCCTCACCCTGCGACGCGCCCTTCACGATGCCCGCGATGTCGACGAAGCTCACCGTCGCCGGAATGATGCGAGCGGAGCCGAACACCTTCGCAAGCTCGGGCAGCCGCGCGTCCGGAACACCGACGACGCCGACGTTCGGCTCGATCGTCGCGAACGGATAGTTGGCCGCGAGGACGTCGTTGCGGGTCAGCGCGTTGAACAGGGTCGACTTGCCGGCGTTGGGAAGGCCGACGATTCCAATGGTGAGTGCCACGAGGGGTGAGCCTACCGGACGCCCGGCGTCCACATTTTGAACAAATTTGTGTTTCTATATTTAGCCTGGTTAGGCTCTGCTAAGTCGAGCGCCGATCGCGACGGAGAGCTCGTCGACTTGCACGAACGTACACGCCCCGCACCGAGCCCGGCGCGCTACACCGCGCCGTCGGGAAACGGGGCACCCGCACAGATAGAGAACCCCATGCAGATCAAGAGGACCCTGGCTCCGGCCGCCCTCGCCCTCAGCGCCGCCCTCGCCCTCGTAGGCTGCGGCGCCCAGAGCACCCCCGGGGACACCAAGTCCCCCAGCGCACCGACCCAGACGTCGAGCAGCCCCGCAGCCCCGGCCTCCGTGACCGTCGAGGACAACAACGGCCCTCAGACCATCGCCGTGCCGCCGACCGCCGTCGTCGCCACCGATAACCGCACGTTCCAGACCCTCGACGAGTGGGGCATCGAGCTGAAGGCCGCGGCCCGCGCGCTCATGCCGGACACCGTCTCCTACGCGGCCAACGAGTCGATCGTCGACCTGGGCAACCACGGCGAGCCCAACCTCGAGGCCGTCGTCGCCGTCCAGCCCGACCTCATCGTCAACGGCCAGCGCTTCGCCCAGTTCCACGACCAGTTCACCCAGCTGGTTCCGGAGGCCGTCGTGCTCGAGCTCGACCCGCGCGAGGGCCAGCCCCTCGACCAGGAGCTGAAGCGCCAGACCAGCGCGCTCGGCGAGATCTTCGGCAAGCAGGCCGAGGCCAAGAAGCTGAACGACGACCTCGACGCCGCCATCGCGCGCGCCAAGGCCGCCTACGACCCGGCCTCCACCGTGATGGCCGTCAACACCTCCGGCGGCAACATCGGCTACCTCGCCCCCGGGGTCGGCCGCACGCTCGGCCCGGTCTTCGAGATCCTCGGCCTCACCCCCGCCCTTGAGGTGGAGGGAACCGACGACCACCAGGGCGACGACATCTCCGTCGAGGCGATCGCCGACTCCAACCCCGACTGGATCCTGGTGATGGATCGCAACGCGGGCCTTGCCGCCGACGACCCGGCCTTCACCCCGGCCGCCGACCTGCTTGCGAACTCCCAGGCCCTGGCCAACGTGACCGCTGTGAAGAACGGCGCCATCGTGATCATGCCCGCCGACACCTACGTGAACGAGGGCATCCAGACCTACACCGAGTTCTTCAACCAGTTCGCAGACGCCCTCGAGGCCAAGAGCTGACAGTGACGATCACCGGCGCCACCCCCGCGGCAACAGGACGCAAGAGCAGGCTCTTCGACCCTTGGCTGATCGTGGGGGTGGTCGTCGTCTCCGGTCTCCTCGTCCTCTCGCTGTTCACCGGCGTCTACGACACCCTCGGGGCCGAGGACGGCGCCGAGATGTTCCAGATAACGCGCGTTCCCCGCACCATCGCCCTCGTCCTCTCGGGCGCGGTCATGGCGATGTGCGGCCTCGTGATGCAGCTGCTCACGCAGAACCGCTTCGTCGAGCCCACCACCACCGGCACCACCGAATGGGCCGGACTTGGGCTGCTGACCGTCATGATCTTCTTCCCCACCGCCGGCCTCATGACCAAGATGGCGGTAGCGGTCGCCTTCTCCTTCGTCGGCACGATGGTCTTCTTCATGTTCATCCGGCGGGTCTCGCTCAAGGCCTCGCTGATCGTGCCGATCATCGGCATCATGCTCGGCGCCGTCGTGGGCGCCGTCTCCACCTTCCTCGCGCTCCAGTTCGACGCGCTGCAGAACCTGGGCGTGTGGTTCGCGGGCAGCTTCACCTCGGTGATCCGCGGGCAGTACGAGCCGCTGTGGATCGTCCTGATCGTCGTGATCGCGGTGTTCGTCGTCGCAGACCGCTTCACCGTCGCGGGCCTGGGCGAGGACATCGCCACCAACGTCGGGCTCGACTACCAGCGCGTCATGCTGCTTGGCACAGGCCTGATCGCCATCGCGACGGGGGTGGTCACCGTCGTCGTCGGGAACCTGCCGTTCCTCGGCCTCATCGTGCCGAACATCGTCTCGATGGTGCGCGGCGACGACCTGCGCTCCAACCTGCCCTGGGTCGCGCTGCTCGGCATCGCGATCGTCACCGTCTGCGACATCATCGGCCGCGTGATCATCATGCCGTTCGAGGTGCCGGTCTCCCTGATCCTCGGCGTGGTCGGGGCCGCGGTGTTCATCGCCCTGCTGCTGCGGCAGCGCAGGAGGGCATGAGGCGAATGCTGGTCTCCAAGCCCCAGTCCGCGACCCCCCGCAGCTCCCAACCCATGGCCACGCCGAGACTCCGACGGCGCTACTGGACGCTGCTGACCGCGCTGCTCGCGCTCTCGGCGCTCTTCGCCTTCGGCCTCCTCGCCTGGGACAACCCCATGCCGGTCGGCACCGACGGCTTCTGGATCATCGCGAAGATGCGCGCCACCAACCTGGTGGTGATGCTCGTCGTCGCGTTCTGCCAAGCCATCGCGACGGTGAGCTTCCAGACGGTCACGAACAACCGGATCATCACGCCGTCGATCATGGGATTCGAGTCCCTGTACCGCGTGGTGCAG
>CAYVWO010000300.1:0-3607 GCA_964455495.1 uncultured Tessaracoccus sp. | reverse complement strand
CCGACGGCTCGGACTGGTAGATGTTGCCGACGGTCACCGGGACCCCGAGCGCGCGCGAGAGGCGCGCGGCGGTCGCGTCGACCTCGGCGGCGGCGACCGGGCTCTTCGAACCCGCCGCGGCCAGCACGACGGCGTCCCCGGCGCCTCCGGCCTCGCGGACCCGGTCGAGCAGCACGCCGTCGAGCGCGCCATCCAGGTGCGGCGTGACCCGCACCTCGTGCGGCGCGGACGCGACGGCCTCCGGCACATCGTGCGTGGCGTGGTAGCCGGCGGCGAGGAAACAGGGGACCAGCACGCAGTCGCCGACCTCGGCGAGGGTCTCCGCCAGCTGGACAGGCTCGATGTCGACCCAGGCGACGTGCACGGCCCTGCCGGGCAGCCGCCCGGAAACGCGCCGGGCGATCCGCTCGATGAGACCCCGCCCCGCGGGGTTGCGGCTTCCGTGCCAGGCCAGGATGAGGGTGTCGGTGGTGCTCAAATCGACCACTCCGTCTCCGCTGCTTCGCGCGCGGCCAGCTCGGCGCGGCGCCTCTTCTCGTGCCGCCAGGCGGTCCAGGCCGTCATCGCCACCCAGACGGCGGCGAAGAGGGTGAACCCGACGGTGACCTGCTCGGACGTGAGTTGGCTCGCGTCGAACAGGGTCTTGAGGTTGGTCATGATGATGATCCCGCCGACGGCGACGCCCATGACCTGCGCGGGGATCCGCGACACCAGCCAGGCGGCGATCGGCGCCGCGACGAGGCCGCCCGCGAGCAGGGCGAGCACGATGCCCCACTCGATGCCGAGCAGGCCGAGGTTGAGGACGAAGCCGAGGCTGGCCGCGAACGAGACCAGGAACTCGGAGGTGTCGACCGAGCCGATCACGGTGCGCGGCGCCGTCTTGCCCGCGCTGAGCAACGACGTCGTGGAGACCGGGCCCCAGCCGCCGCCGCCCGTGGCGTCGACGAACCCGCCGGCGAGGCCGAGGGGCACCAGGAACTTCGCGGTGTGCGGCGAGCGCCGCGCCTGGGCGACGGCGGGAGGCTTCAGCGCGTAGCGCAGCAGGATGTACATGCCGAGCGCGCCGAGGATCGCGGCCATCACGGGCTTGGCGAGCGCCGTCGAGATCTGGGAGAGGAACGTGGCCCCGGCGAAGGCGCCGATCGCGCCCGGCACGCCGAGCCGCGCGACGAGCCGCCAGTCGACGTTGCCCAGCTTCCAGTGCGACACACCCGACGCGACGTTGGTCCCCAGCTCGGCCAGGTGCACCGACGCCGACGCCATCGCCGGGCTCAGGCCCGCGATGAGCAGCAGCGACGTCGACGTGACGCCGAAGCCCATCCCTAGCGAGCCGTCGACGAGCTGGGCCGCGAAGCCGACGACGGCCAGCAGGAGCAGGCGTTGCATCAGATGGACCAGCTGAGGGTCTCGGCCTCGCGGGCCGCCTCGTCGAACGCGCCGAGCGCCCGCACCATGCCGGCCGCGAGCGTGCCGCCGGACTGCGGGTCGATCAGCAGGAACGAGCCGGTGCGGCGCGACGTGGTGTAGTCGTCGGCGGCGACGGGCGAGGCCAGCCGCAGCGTGACCCGGCCGATGTCGTTCAACTCCAGCGTCTCCGAGGGCACGGGGGAGAGGGAGTCGAGGTCGAGGCGCCCGCCCAGCTCCCGCACGACGCCCTGCACCGTCCGGGTTCCATGCTTGACCAGCACGCGCTGCCCGATGCGCAGCGGCCGCTCGGCGAGCCAGGCGACCAGCCCGCTGAGGTCCTGGGAGGCCTCCGGCGCGTCGTAGGCCGCCGCGATCAGGTCGCCGCGGGTGATGTCGATCTCGTCGGCCAGCCGCAGGGTCACCGACTGCGAGGCGAAGGCCTCGTCCAGCGACCCGTCGGCGGTGTCGATCCCGGCGACCGTCGTGCGGCGGCCGACCGGCAGCACCACGACCTTGTCGCCCACGCTGACCACGCCGGTCGCGACCTGCCCCGCGTACCCGCGGTACTCGCGGTGCTCGGGCGCGGCGGCCTCCTGCGGGCGGATCGCCAGCTGCACCGGGAAGCGGAAGGGCAGGTCGGTCAGTTCGGCCCCGGCGGGGAGCGACTCGAGCAGCTCCAGCAGCGACGGCCCGTCGTACCAGGGCGTGTGCTCCGAGCGGTCGACGATGTTGGCGCCCTCCAGAGCCGACACCGGGAGGGTCCTGATCGCGGAGACGCCCAGGTCGTCGGCGAGCGCCCGGACGTCGGCCGAGACGCGCTCGTAGGTCGCCTGGTCGTAGCCGACCAGGTCCATCTTGTTGACCGCGACCACGATCGTCGGCACCCGCAGCAGCTGCCCGACGGCGAGGTGGCGGCGGGTCTGCTCGAGCACGCCCTTGCGGACGTCGACGAGCAGCACGAGGACGTCCGCCGTCGACGACCCGGTCACGGTGTTGCGCGTGTACTGCACGTGCCCGGGGCAGTCGGCGAGGATGAAGGTGCGGTTCGCGGTGGCGAAGTAGCGGTAGGCGACGTCGATGGTGATGCCCTGCTCGCGCTCGGCGCGCAGGCCGTCGGTCAGCAGCGCGAGGTCGACGTGGCCGAGGCCCTTCGCCGCCGAGACCCGCTCCACGGCGTCCAGCTGGTCCGCGAGGACGGACTTGCTGTCGTAGAGCAGGCGCCCCACGAGGGTGGACTTGCCGTCGTCGACGGAGCCGGCGGTTGCCAGGCGCAGCAGCGTCCCGGTGGGTGTTGCGGTGGCGGCACTCATCAGAAGTACCCCTCCTTCTTGCGGTCTTCCATGGCTGCCTCGGTGATGCGGTCGTCGGCGCGGGTCGCGCCGCGCTCGGTGATCCGGGTGGCTGCCACCTCGGCGATCACGTCGGCGACGCTGAGGGCGTCGGAGACGACGGCGCCGGTGCAGCTCATGTCGCCGACGGTGCGGTAGCGGACCCGCTTGGTCACGACCTCCTCGCCGCCCTGCGGCTGGCTGACCTCGCCGACGGCGAGCCACATGCCGTCGCGCTCGAAGACCTCGCGGTCGTGCGCGTAGTAGAGGTCGGGCAGCTCGATGCCCTCGGCCTCGATGTAGCGCCACACGTCGAGCTCGGTCCAGTTCGACAGCGGGAACACGCGCACGTGCTCGCCCGGCCGGTGCCGCGGGTTGTAGAGCGTCCAGAGCTCGGGGCGCTGGTTGCGCGGGTCCCACTGGCCGAACTCGTCGCGCAGGCTGACGACGCGCTCCTTGGCGCGGGCCTTCTCCTCGTCGCGGCGTCCGCCCCCGAAGACCGCGTCGAAGCGGTGCTCGGCGATGGCGTCCAACAGCGGCTGGGTCTGCAGCGGGTTGCGGGTGCCGTCGGCGCGCTCGAGCAGGCGGCCGTCGTCGATGTAGTCCTGCACGGCCGCGACGACCAGCCGCAGCCCGTGCTTCGCGACGACGCGGTCGCGGTACTCGATGACCTCCGGGAAGTTGTGGCCGGTATCGACGTGCAGCACCGGGAACGGCACGGGCCCGGGCCAGAACGCCTTGAGCGCCAGGTGCAGCATGACGACGGAGTCCTTGCCGCCCGAGAACAGCAGCACGGGGCGCTCCAGCTCGCTGACGGCCTCGCGGATGATGTGGATGCCCTCGGCCTCCAGCTCGCGCAGGTGGCTGAGCTG
>CAYVWO010000299.1:0-3611 GCA_964455495.1 uncultured Tessaracoccus sp. | reverse complement strand
CGGGGCAGCTGGGGTCGGCGTCCGGCGGGCTCAGCCTGGCCGGCGTGCAGGTCACCGCGAGCCACATCCCCGCCGAGTACAGCGGGGTCACGTTCTGCCTCGCCGACGCCGCGCCCGTGCCCGCCGACTTCACCGTCCGGCTGCGCGACCTCGCCGCGACGGTCGAGGTGGGCGACGAGGCCGTCGGCGGGTACCTCGAGCTCGACGCGCTCGAGGCCGACGCCGACAAGCTCGGCGACCTCGTTCCGCAGCGCGCCGCCCGGGGGCTCGCCGTCGTCGTCGACGCGGGCAACGGCATGGCCGGGCACACCGCGCTCAGCGTCCTCACCGGGCGCGAGCTGGACATCGTGGGGCTGTACCTGGACCTGGACGGCACCTTCCCGAACCACCCGGCGAACCCGCTGGAGCCGGAGAACCTGGTCGACGCGCAGCGCGCGGTGGCGGAGAACGGCGCCGACATCGGGCTGGTCTTCGACGGCGACGCCGACCGCTGCTTCATCGTCGATGAGCGCGGGGAGGTGGTCGACCCGTCGGTGATCACCGCGATGATCGCGGTGGCCGAGCTGGAGAAGCATCCCGGCTCGTGGATCGTTACCAACACCATCACGTCGCGCTGCGTCGCGGAGGCCGTCGAGGCGCGCGGCGGCCGGATCGCCGTCTCGCGCGTCGGCCACACCGCGGTCAAGGCGATGATGGCCGAGCTCGGTGCGGTGTTCGGCGGCGAGCACTCGGCGCACTACTACTTCCGCGACTTCTGGTCGGCCGACACCGGCATGCTCGCCGCGCTGCACGTGCTCGAGCTGCTGCGGGAGTCGGCCCGTCCGCTGTCCGAGCTGGCCGCCGTCTACGACGGCCACGCCCGCTCCGGCGAGTTGAACTCCCCGGTCGACGACGCGGCCGCGTGCATGGAGGCGGTCGCGGCGCTGCTCGACGGGCGGGGAGCGGCGACGTGGGACGACGGCCTGCTCGTGAGCCACCCGGACTGGTGGGTGAGCCTGCGCTCCAGCAACACCGAGCCGCTGCTGCGCCTGAACGTCGAGGCCCGTGACGACGCCACGATGCGAGCCCTCCGTGACGAGGTCCTCGCGGTGGTCTCGGCCCCCAGGTGAGAGGATCTGCCAGGATCTCGGCCCAACGGGCAGCGTTCTGCCAGTTGGAGCCAGATGCTGGTCAGTCCTTGCACGCGGCCGGCGCGCTAGGCTCGGGGAGGACATCTCAGAGGAGGACCCATGGCTGAAGACCAGCTGAACCTGTCGTCAGAGTTCCTGGCGATCGCGGCGTGTCCGGCGTGCCACGCGAAGTTCGCCGTCGACTATGACGCGCGGGAGCTCGTCTGCACCAACCAGGACTGCTCGCTCGCGTACCCGGTGCGGGACGGCATCCCGGTCCTGCTGATCGACCAGGCCCGCAGCACGCTGTGAGCGGCCCGGCGTTCGACGACGCGCGCCTGGAGTCCCCCGACCTGGCGCGGAACGAGGCGCTGCGGCGGCTCGCGACGACGGGCGCCCGGATCCGGCGCGCGTCGCTCAGCCAGCCGCTGGGCCACGCGGAGCGCGGCGACCGGCCCCGCGGCATCCTCGTCCTCGGGCACGAGGCGCGCCTGGTGCGCGCGGTGCTCGAGCCCGCCTGCCCGGTCCCCTTCATGGCGTGGCCGGGCCCCGGGCTACCCGCGTGGGTCGGCCCGCTCGACCTCGCCGTCGTGCTCGGCGGCTACGACTCACCCGAGTGGGTGCTGCAGTGCACGGCCGAGGCCGCGCGCCGGGGCGCGTCGCTGATCGTCGCCGCTCCCGAGGACTCCTCGCTGGCCGCCGTGGCGTCGTCGTCGGCAACCACGCTCATCCCGACCCCCGAGGCCGATCCGGTGGCCGCCGCCGTCGCGGTGCTCGCGCAGCTCGGCGAGCTCGGCCTCGGCCCGACGGTCAGGCCCGAGCACGTTGCCGACGCCGCGGACCTTGTGGCCGAGTCCTGCTCACCGCTGCGCGACCTGTCCACGAACCCGGGCAAGATGCTGGCCTTGGAGCTGGCCGACTCGCTTCCGCTGATCTGGGGCGGCACGGTGCTGGCCAGCCGCGCGTCGCGCCGGATCGCCGAGGCCCTGCGCCGCGCGTGCGGCCGCCCGGCGCTGGCCGCGGACGCCTCGGAGATCGAGACGCTGCTGCGCGCCACCCCGACCCGGGACATGTTCGCCGACCCATTCGACGAGGGGTCCGACGAGGCGCGCCCCGCGCTCGTGCTGCTCGACGACGCGCTCCTGCCGGACCGGCTCCGCGAGACGGCAGGCACGCTCCGTCGCCTGGCCGACGGCGTCGGCGCCCGGGTCGCGCGCATCTCCTCGGGCGACGACGAGTTCGAGGCCGGTGACGTCGTGCGCTACGTGACGCTCCTCCAGAAGGGCCTGTACGGCGCCGCCTACCTGGAGATCGGTCTGGCAGACTGAGCCAATGAACAAGGTCCTCGTCCTCAACGGCCCCAACATCGGGCGGCTGGGCACGCGCCAGCCGGAGGTGTACGGCGGCACGACGTACGCGCAGCTGGCCGAGCACCTGGTCGGCACCGGCGAAGGGCTCGGTCTCGACGTCGAGGTGCGCCAGACCGAACACGAAGGCCGGATGATCGAGTGGCTGCACGAGGCCGCCGACACCGGCGCCGACGTGGTCCTCAACGCCGGCGCGTGGACGCACTACTCTTACGCGATCGCCGACGCCGCCGCGCTGGTCGGCCGCTATGTCGAGGTCCACATCTCCAACGTGCATGCGCGAGAGGAGTTCCGCCACCACAGCGTCCTGTCGGCGAAGGCGGCGGGCATCATCGTCGGTTGCGGCGTCGGCGGCTACGACCTCGCCCTCGCGCACCTGGCGTCCACCTCTCACTGAGCTTCGCTAGGGCCCGCGCCCAACGGGACCCGTGCACAGATCTCTGTATGCGTGAAGGAAGCCCGTATGTGGCGCTCCTTCGCGCATACGGAGACTTGTGCTCGGAAGAGGCCTGGACCGCTCGGCGGGAGCGTAGGGGTACAGTGGCCCGCGTGGATTTTCGCGTAGCTGACCTGACCCTTGCCGATTTCGGACGCAAGGAGATCGCGCTCGCCGAGCACGAGATGCCCGGCCTGATGGCGATGCGCGAGCGCTACGCCGCGGCCCAGCCGCTGAGGGGCGCGCGGATCGCCGGGTCGCTGCACATGACCATCCAGACGGCGGTGCTGATCGAGACGCTCGTGGCGCTGGGCGCCGAGGTGCGGTGGGCGTCGTGCAACATCTTCTCGACGCAGGACCACGCCGCGGCGGCGATCGCCGTCGGCCCCGAAGGCACCCCCGAGCACCCCCGCGGCGTGCCCGTGTTCGCGTGGAAGGGCGAGACGCTGGAGGAGTACTGGTGGTGCACCCGCCAGATCCTCGACTGGCCGGACGGCGCGCTGCCGAACATGATCCTCGACGACGGCGGCGACGCAACGCTGCTCGTCCACCAGGGCGTCGCGGCGCAGCGCGCGGGCGCGGCCCCGGGGGACGCCGACGGCGACTCGCACGAGTTCCGCGTGGTCAAGGCGCTGCTGAGGGCGACGTTCGGCGACGACGACTGGGACGCAATCGCGGCGGCGGTCAAGAGCGCCACCG